>JBHIDJ010000089.1:0-12700 GCA_046760105.1 Acidiferrobacterales bacterium
TATGAGATCCGTTTGATGTCCGGGTTCATGGTGTTTCCGCCAAGAAAGAGCGCGGTCATAATCGTATAAACACCCGGGCTGAGTTTTCCGTTGAGGTCCACAGCGAACGTCGCATCGTCTTGCAGGCGGCCGCGACCCGTTAGCACTACCTTCCCATCGGAGGCAACGACGAGATAATGGCAAACAGGGGTCTCCGTTCTCCCGGCGGTGGAGGTACCGCGGGCAAACGGCTTGCGAACGATTTCGTAGGTTCTTTGAAATTTCTCTACCCTGTCAACCTCTGCAAGAACTCTTAACCCCGTGTCGGTCAGCTCGATCTTTGAGATGTAGGCGCGGCGGGGAATCGGGTAGGAGTCGTATGACCCGATCCCTAACGGGTAACTCAAATCCCGGAAGACCTCCAGTACCGTGGCCTCCTGGGACCAATTCTTCAAGATGTATGGACCATTGGTAACGAGGAAGTGACCGCGCTCCTGGTAGAAAGCCTTGAGGGCGGCCCATCGTTCTTGCGCCTGCTCAGCGGTCACCAATTCTTTCAGTGCGTCCGGACGATACCCCGCGCGCTCAAACTCTTCGACCAGCGAAGCCAGCCGTCCCTGCGTCCGCTTAGTCCGGACGAGATCCAGCCATTCCACTCCTCGACGCGCTGCCTCCGCTTGCGAGAATGCCGCCCAGCCCCGACTAACGGCCTCTTCCATCAGAACGATCACATGCCACGGAACACTACTCCAGGGGGGTGCGATCGCGGCGGCGTCCTGGAGATCCTCCGTGGTGGCGTTCAGGTAAACCTCGATGACGTGGAGTTCTCGGACGAAACTGAGATCCCCGAACCTAATGGACTTAGTTGCCCTGTCCACTCCCGTAATCCTTAACGCTGCAACGCGCTCCCGGATCAGGCCTGTAGTCGCGTCGATGTAAGGGTCGTACCTCGAAAGCTCGCCGGAACCTCGCACTCCCCAGCGGTAAGCGAAGATGTAAGGGTAGAAGACATCCGGGGCAGTCGTCTGGGTCCCGTCGTGAAAGGCGGAGGCCATCGATTTATAAGTCAGCTTTGCCTTTGCGTATTTGTCTGCCCCAACCTCCATCAATCGGCCGCTACCCGCCAAAGGGATCACGGCGTCTTCAGGGATCCTTACCAGTGTTGACGGTGCCTCCTCGGCGGCAGTCGGGGCGGGCGCAGCAGGGCTTTTGACGATCGGTTCGGCGAGGATAGAAAGGCTGGTGACAGTGTAGGCGATCATCAGCGCGGTCATTGGATATTGACTTCGCAGCGCAGAACGTCGATCGGCCAGGGTTCTGACCGCGCGGTGATGCGCCAGGTAGACCGCCACGATGTGTCCCACGACAATCGTGATGACCGCTGTGTACCAGGCAAACCGCGCTCCCACGACAGCGATGTTTATCCGGTACCCCGCGGTGCCGAGCAGGTTCCAGCCAAAGCCGAAGGGGTCCGAGGCCAAGGGAATGATGTACTGCCCTTGGACAAGCAAATAGGTGAGATAGTGTGCCAGATGATAGGCAATGGCGATGGGGACGAGCGTCAACGCAAAGATACGCGCGATCTCCCAGCCGGGGGGTTGCCCACCGCTGACGGCGGCCATAAACCAGCACGTCGCGAGATAGGCGCCGAGAAACAAAAGCCAAAAGGCGACAAGGCCCACGGTCTTGATGGACATCAGAAATGCCTCGCCGGAACCGGAGAAATTCGCTTGCACGAACCCCTGCAAATTTGCCCAGGCAGGGGTAGCCAGAAAGCCATCAAACAGCACCATGGAGAGCATCAACAGCACGAAGGCCATCATCGAGGTGGAAACCGCCTCGTTACGCAGAAGCCCCACTGCGTAAGGACGCAAGTTCCACTCGCGATCGTGTACCTCGGCGAGGCCAAAACACTTGTAGCAGTCCACGCATTGGCCATCGCGGTCAATACAGCCAAGGCCGCAGGTCTTACAAACGTCACGTCGAGAGACTCGAAGTTCCGTCGCTCCAAACCGGGCCAGTAGTCCAAAAAGCACGGAGAACACCTCTCCCTGCCGAAGCCATTGCTCCTTGCCGAAAAGGAACATTCCGGTCCACGTTACGACCGAGTAGCCGACGGCCATCCATGCGATGTTGGCTGGTATGGCAGGTTCGGGAAAAACCAGCTCTATCCAGGAGAATGTCAGCAATAAGGTGAGGCCCGGCCACACACCCAGTGCCCCAGGGTAGGGTAAGTGCAGGGAGAGCTCGCGGCCTTGAAAGATGCGCCGGCAGAGTGCCTGCGCCCAACCAAAAGTTATCCGCCACGGGTTAATGAGCGCCCAGAGGTTGCCGACAAACGCCGACACATAGGCCAGGCCTACCCACCATATGATCCAGACCAATGCCGGGGCCAGGTTCCGTAATGGATGCTGATTTCCAACAAATCCCGCCACCACGACGAGCACAAACAGGCCGACGGAGACCAGCTTTAGGACCAAGATCACTGACCTGTGTGCGAGCAATCGACCCACGCGGTAGCGTAAAAGGTTCACGCGCGGGTAGGGACGGAACTGAGGCGCGCCCCGGACGAAGGCGGCGATGACGACGAAGGACAAGGCAACCGCGGCCGCGGCTGCTAACAGATAAAGCTCGAGTGGTACCGGCAGATCGTAGCGTTGACCGAAGGCGTGGGCGCTCGCCGGCTCAGTGGAGGCGAGCATAATGGACCCGACCAGCGTCAGAATTGCCCACACAGTCTTTCCAGCACGGAACATCACAAACCCGCGGACACTGGATTGCCAATGCCCCCGCTCAACAAAAGGACCAACAGACACCCGTTGATTGATCGCAACGCCTGAATCATGGAATCACCTAGCCAGTGCGCTCACTTCTCAAGTGTCGATTGCACATCACCGATTCGATTCAGAACCCAGGTCGTATCGTAAGGTTCTGGAAATAGGGCGGGATCGCCCAGGGCAAACCAGATCAAACGCCCAGTGTCATCGGTGAAACCGCCGATGGGATTCCATGCCGCGGATGGCTTCTGTTTCATCCCAAGCCGCAGCCAACCGTTCCACGGCAAGTCTTTGAGCTTGACAGTCCGGATAAAGATGGGTGAGTTGAAACCGGCATGAGAATCATAAGCAATGTTCTCGACCCCGGCCGAGAAGTCCGAGTTGAAATACTCCTTCTTCACCGTATATCCGACGACGACCCTTCGACACCCAGTGGTTAGCAGTGAAAGCAGACTCCGTTCCAAGTTGACCTTCTCAACCGTACCGTCGTAATCGCCCGATTGCAGACGCTGAAAGTACGAGGCAGCGCGAGCTTTCGCAGACGGATCGCGAAGTGCGTCAGCGAGGAGGAGATGGGCATGAAACCAGCCCTTTTTCACCCATGGGGGCCCGAGCCAACCGTTTACGTTGAACGTATCGGGCGCGACGAGGTCGCCCGCGTCGATCTGCTCCACGGTCACATCCCACTCTGACGTCTGCCTCTGCCAGTGCGCGCGAATCAATTGGTTGGCCAATACGCCTTTGGCCTTGACCTTCAGCTCAGGGACCAGCGAATCGGGCGCGGCGACGGGACCATCTAGGTAACGCTTTTTCGCGGCGTCGACCAGGTCAAAGTGATACAGGTAACCGGCGTGAAATGGATTTATCGGATAGGGGTGAAAGAAAAAGTGCTCGTTTGCTTCGGCCAAGACGCGGGCCATAGACTGCGTGGCCGCGCAGCCTGATTTCTCATCCTCCACCAACGGCGAGGCCGGGTTCAAGGTGAGCACGATATATGAGCCGAGCGACCCCACGTAACCGATGGAGTCTGGTATTGCTTTTTCGAAGACCGTTTCATCACCGACGTAGGCGTGGATCTTAGCTTCGCGAAGCAAGCCGACTGCAGATGCTGGGTCGACTTGCTCTATCCGGATCTCCTGGGGATAGTATGAAGGGTAGAACGGCGCCTCGTGGCCACTATAAGTCGCAGTAAAAACCACGAACATGATAACAACTACGAACAGCAAAGCGCCGAATTTTTTCACTTAGACACCTCAGAAAGCTCTGCGCAAATTCATTGACCCCGAACCCGGAACGTCTCGAGATACTTTTCGATAATTTCGTGGAGTAACCTCGTCATAGCGAGGAAGGCGACCTTGGGCTTCGTCACAGACTCCGAGCCCTGAAGTTGTACCTGCGATCACGTGACAAGGCCCGCCGTGGCCAGTAGCTCAGAGCAGATTCACTCCTTAAGTTTGCCTTCTCCAAAGGATTCGTCATGCTTGCTCTGCTTTCCGTGTCTTCTCATCATGTTCATGAAGGTAGTCGCTGTGCCCGCGAGTCCCCGCGGAAAGACGAAAACGACAACGATAAGCAATAAGCCCATCACAATGTTGCGCCCCACTGTCCAACGCGAGGAAAGTTCATCTAGCCCCACGAACACAAATGCGCCGAGCACCGGCCCTACGAAATCCCGCGTACCGCCGAGCACGGTCGCCAGGACCAACTTCGCTGAAAACAACCAGTGGAGCTGTTCAGGCGTGATTTGGCGGCTCAATTGCCCATAGAGCGCTCCGGCAAGGCCCATGAACACGCCCGAGAGGATGAAAGCGTACCATCGGTACTGCCGTACAGGAATGCCAATAAATGCGGCTCGTGTTTCATTGTCCCGGATCGCCCGCAAGGCGTTCCCGAAAGGCGAGCCACTGATCCGCCACAACAGCACGATCGACCCGAAGAAGGCAACAACGATCACATAATAAAAGACGGGAATAAACTGACCGGGGGCAAATTCGATTCCGAGAATGGTGAGGCGGGGAATGTACATGCTACCTCCCCCGAGAAGGTACAGCGCCCATCCCATTGGACCAAACAGTCGGAAGATCGCGCCATCAATGAAGACGGAGTGCAGAATCTGCGCAAACGCCAACGTCAGAATAACGAAGTGGATTTTCGTGGCGCGCACACACAGAAACCCGATGGCAGCCGCGAGCACTCCCGAGCAAAGAATGCCGGTAAACAGATAGACCTCGAATGAGTCGACGGCAGAGAACCGGTAGAGGAATGCGCCTGCGTAAGCCCCCACACCGAAATACGCGGCATGTCCGAGCGAGAGCAGCCCGGTGGTCCCAAAAAGAAGATTTAGCCCCAGACATGCGATGGCGAACACCAGTGCGTAACATAAGATGATCAGCGGGTAAGGCGGGAGTATGATCGGCGCGAGGAGAAAGAAGACGCCACCGCCAACGAGAAGCAACATCCGAGCAACTACATTCCACTTGCCCGCCACCGCAAACGCCCTGTACCGCTTGCTAATCGCCGGCTGTCCCTGTGCGGGGCCGTTCGCCGCAGTGTCTCGACGGGCGGTATGGGCGAAAATGATTTTCGACCACGCGGTCCTCGCCGACTAGCCTACACCTTGACCACGGACATGTAGGCATGGACGTAGTCCATACCGTGCCCCTCTGGGTCATCGCGCACCATCGTCTCGTAGCTGCTGTAGTAGCGGTCGATGATTTCGCGCCGTTTCTCGAGCGGGCGTTCGCTCGACAGCGCCCCGAAAAAGGTGCTCTCGGTCCACGATCTGAGTGTCGGGATGTACGAGCGTGCAAACTTGACTGCGTCGGCGTGACGGTGAAACTCGGCCGCAAAGGGACATTGAACGATGCGGGTCTCGATTTCCTCGAGGCGGAGACCGGCTTTGTAGATGGTGCTCGCCGGCTCGGCGAGCGGTGCGGTGAACTCTTCGACCGATCGGTAGTACTGCGGTAGCGTCATGTTGAGGTACTCGTCCTCACTGATGATCCCGTCCGTGACGAAGGACTGCCAGATGGCATTGAAGGTATCGAACATGTGCACCCCGCCGGTATTACCGAGGTAGCGGTCCTGCTCGTCGCGACAAAAATTGACCAACACCAAACGACCACCCGGAGCCAGTTCGGCCGCACGGTGCAGCAGGATCGTCTCCCAGTCCCGACGGCCCTGTTCGACAAAGGCAGCAAGCTCCACGCCTTGCGCGCCGACCGCGTGCACGTGGTTCGAGACGTTCCCCGGTTTGGCGCTCAGCCAATGCATCGCGGTCGCCGAGAACCCCAGATTAAGGGTACCCCGGGGGAGGATTGGCAAGTAGAACGAGGTGGCGGAGGCAAAGACGAAGACATCCTCGATCGCCGTCAGGTAGCTCTTGATCTCGGTCGCGCCGTGGATAATTTGAAACAGGGCGTTGTAATCGTTCCGGGTCTGGTCAGTGTAGACCATTTGGATCGGCCGCGAGGGTGCCAACGCGCGCACCCTCTCCAGCGCGGCGCGTACCATTCCGATCGAGGTACCGCCATCGGCGCAGCCCATGTCCGTAATAGTGAACACGCCCACGTCGCCACCGGGTGCCATGCGTTCAATGGCCCTGAGCACCAGCGGTGTCGCCGTGTCGATGACGTCCTTGGCGCCACGGGTGGCGAGCGAATAGTAGCCGCCACCCTTCATAGCTATATCATCGGCATGGACAGACTTGCTCGCCATGAGGTGTCCTTAGCAAACACCAGCTTTACGGCGCGCGCCTAACACACAAAACAAGCGCCTTGCTCAACCGCGGAGAGCCTTCATCACGTCTTCGTTGTCAAGGGCGTCGTTAGGGTCTCCGTGAAAGATGATCTCACCACGATCGATCGCGTAGAGCCGGTCTGCGACGCGCGAGGCGTTGGCCAGGTTAGATTCCGCGATCAGTATAGAAACACCCATCTCTTTGATCTTGATCACGGCATCGGTGAACCGTGAGACTACGATTGGGGCGAGTCCTTCAAATGCCTCATCCAATAGAAGCAGGGAGGGCGAAAGCGCTATGGCACGAGCGATTGCCACCATCTTCCTCTGGCCTCCACTCAAATGGAGCCCCTCACGTTGGGTAAGATCGCGGACCTCCGGGAATACGGAGAAGGCGCGCTCTTCTGCGTCTCCACTAGTAAAGGCAGCCTCTTTGACGCGCCCCGACGCATTCGACAGCCATCGGCTGATCATGAAATTCTCCTTCACGGTGAGCTCAGGGAAAATTCCACAGTCCTCCGGCGAATAGCCAAGACCTCGCCTCGCACGTAGATGGGCAGGCAGACCGGTGATGTCCTCGCCATGGAAACTGACACGGCCGGAACTGATGGGAAGGAGACCCATGATGCTCTCAATCGTCGTGGTTTTTCCAGCACCATTTCGTCCTACGAGACATACCACTTCTTGGTCGTTCACGTCCAACGAAACGCTATGCAGAACGTGGGCCGGTCCTCTATGGGTATCGATGTCTCTTACTTCAAGCATTCGGCAGGCACCTTACCGCTACGGTCAAGTCGAAGCTGGCGTGCCAAGCAAGACTGTTGCCACTTCGCTATTTTGTCTGATGTCCTCAGGGGGACCATCGGCGAGGATCTTTCCTTCGTACATGACGACAATTCGATCGGAATACTTGAAGACCACATCCATGTCGTGTTCGATGATTACCGCCGTGATCTTTCCATCTCGCACCACAGAAGAGATCGTATCCATGATCTGGCCCTTGTCGCGCGTGCTAACCCCGCTGGTTGGTTCATCGAGAAACAAAAGTTTGGGGCGCAGCGCGTGCGCAACCGCCACATCGAGGAGCTTGCGCTCTCCTTGCGCCAGCCCTCCCGCCAGGGTGTCGCGCTTGCTTTCCAGACCGAACTGTCGAAGGACTTCTTCTGCTTCTTGCGCAACGTCCCTATCCCTGTCTGCTAGCGCGAAGAGGGTGTGAGTCTTCCCTTCTCGCGAAAAGATTGACAGCGCGATGTTGTCGAAGGCAGAAAGGTCGTCAAACAGGTTCACGAGCTGAAAACTCCGGGCAATCCCAGCCTTGATCCGGTCAGCCACGGGCAAGGACGTGATGTCGTGACCTTGAAAGAGAATATGACCGCTGTCAGGTTGGAGGTAGGCGCTGATCAGGTTAACCAGGGTGGTCTTGCCGGCGCCGTTGGCCCCAACCAGAGACAGAAGCTCACCCTCGGAGACAATGAAATCCACGTCATCGACGGCGTGGGTATCGCCAAAATACTTTTTGAGGTTCTGCGTCTGCAACAGGGTCACGTCAACGCTTCCTCTTTTGCCTTCGCCTTCGTCATCACCTTTGTCGTTAGTCGGGATAGCGTGCCCACAAGACCGCCCGGCAGAAACAGTACGAGTCCAATGAGAACGCCCCCGAGAAATAGTTGCCAGTACTCGGTGATGGCGACGGCGTAGACCTCGAGATAGTTATAAACCACCGCCCCGACGATGGGACCCGAGAAATTCCGGAACCCGCCGAGCACGGTGAAAAACACAATCTTGCCGGACTGCGGCCACCACAGGATGTCGGGTGTGGTGAGTCCGTTCAGCGGCACCCAGAGAATTCCCGCCAATCCCGTGAACATCCCGGAGACCAGGAATGCGAGCCAGCGGTATCGCCGGATTCGTATCCCGAGGAAACGCGCCCGCGTCTCGTTATCGCGAATCGCCTGGAGCGTCTTTCCGAAGGGAGAGTGCACAATTACCCACATGACGATCACGCAGATGCAGAATACAACGAGGACGTAGTAATAATAAGTATTAATGAATCTTATGTACGTCCCGCTGCCGGCGAAGTCGATGAGGCCACCGAGCAACGTCATTTTGCTAAACGGGACGCGAATCCCGTCCGTCCCGCCGGTTATCCAGAAGAACTTGAATGCCAAGGTCCACAGCACTTGGGAAAGCGCTAGTGTCAAAATTGCAAAGAAGATACGCGTGTAGCGAACGCACACCACTCCGAACAGTGCCGATACAGCCGCCGTGACCACAATTCCACCGACGATATAGAGCTCCATTGACGAGACACCCATATATCGCACCATGAACGCCGCCGCGTAGGCGCCCACGCCGAAGTAGGCGGAATGGCCGAACGAGAGCAGACCCGTGTAGCCCAGCAGGAGATTGAAGCCCAGCGCCGCAATGGCAAAGATGAGGCCATAGGTGAGCAGTTGGGTGTGGTAGACGCTCGCAACGCTAGGGACCACCAAAAGCACGATGACGACAGGCACCGCAATGATCAAGCGGCGCAAGATCGGATTCGCTTGTAGGTTACTGCCCAGCGTCATGATGGTCTGCCAAAGAGGCCGGTCGGGCGTATCAGCAGCACCACCGCGGCGATGAGGTAGAGCACCGCCAGCTCGAGTTCCTCGTAGAACTGAATGACGCCAGTTCGCATGAAGCTCACGATGAGGGCGCCGATCAAAGCTCCCTCCAGGCTTCCAAGGCCGCCAATCACGACGACGACAAACGCGAGGACGAGGAAGTCGAGGCCCATGCCAAGCACCGCCGCCTGGCTTGGAACGACGATGGCCCCGCCGAGGCCGGCCATGAAGCAGCCGATCGCGAATGCCTGCATATAGACGCGTCTGACGTTCAAACCCAAGGCTGAGGCCATTCTCATATCTTGCGAAGTCGCCCGCAGCATTACACCGAACTTGGTGCGGTACACGAATGCCCACAGACCGATGGCGGCAACGACGCCAATCCCGACCACCAACAGATTGTAAATGGGATACACGAAGCCCCCGATGCGAAGGATTCCCACGGCATCCACAAGCTCGCTCGCGGAAAGCGGTGTCCCGCCCCACAGCAAGCGGATGACATCCTCCAGGACCAGAAGCAGACCGAAGGTGATCAGCAGCTGATACTCCTCCGGTCGCTTGTACAGGGGCCGAAGCAAGGTGGGCTCAATCACGAATCCGACCGCGGCGACAGCGATAGCGCCGACGGGCAGCAGCAGGAAAAGGGCCAGAACATTTACACTGCCTACTAGGGTGCCCACGGCCCAGGCCGCTACGTAGGCGCCGACTGCAAAAAGACTGCCGTGCGCGAGATTGATGATCCCCATCACGCCGAATATCAGACTGAGACCCGCCGCGAGGAGGAACAACACCGAGGCGTAGAACAACGAGTTCAGAACCTGGAGTACGAAAATATCCATGTGTTTCGACCTTTAGGGGATCCTCCCAGCGCCCTTGTCATGTTTCTTGGAAATCGGAGGCGTTGCGAGCATAAGTTATCTATCCATGTACAAAACTGCAAGCTTGGATTGAGCGTCGGCGCCATTCACGATT
This sequence comes from Acidiferrobacterales bacterium, assembly GCA_046760105.1. Taxonomy (GTDB): domain Bacteria; phylum Pseudomonadota; class Gammaproteobacteria; order Acidiferrobacterales; family SPGG2; genus JBHIDJ01. The sequence continues at coordinate 10,073 of JBHIDJ010000089.1, forward strand.
CTTTGGCCTTAAAGCTGAGGATTCTTGCCGCCGGGCTGACGGAGTTGCCATCAGGATAGATGGCGAAGAGAAACGTGTACCGGCCATGAGGCAAGCGTTCTGGGAGATCTACCACAAAGCGCCCATCGTCTTCCATCTTTGCCTTGTTGGCTTCTACCACGGAACCGTCAGGGCCCAGCACGAGATAACGGGAATCGGGACGAATCAGGTACAGTCCACGCATCGTCTGTGGCCTCAGGCGTTCCCGTACCGTCCTATAGCTTCGTTGTTCCTTGATGACTTTTTCGACATCTGCATAAACGAAAACTCGATTAGCTTCCCGCTTCACCTCCGTAATAACTGCCCGAGGCGGATAGGCATAGCCGTCGAAAGCACCGACCGCTAAGGGGTAAGTTAACTCCCTGACCACCTCGAATACTGACGAGTCGTCCGACCATTGCTTAAGCCGATAAGGGCCGTTAGTGACGAGAAAGTGACCACTGTTTTGGGCAAACTTCTTGAGGGCACGCCAGCGCAAACGCGCGTCTTCAGCCGTCACCCGGTCTTTCAATACAGCGGGGCGGTAACCGTCTCGCTCAAACTCATCGATCAGCTTGTTCAACTTTGTTTGTAGCGCTCGATTCCGTGCCAGATCCAGCCAGTCCACGCCTTGGCGCACAGCCTCCTCCTTCGAGAAGGCCGCAACTCCGCGTTCCACTGCTTGCTCCATCAGCACAAGCAGATGCCACGGAACGGTACTCCACGGGGGAGCGAGCACGGCCACCTGTGCCGCGTCTGGCACCATATGGTTGACGTAGACCTCGATCACCGGAATCCGTTGACGCACCTTGACGCCGGGCGCGACCTCATGGATCTTTTCCTCCACGCGCTGCACCTTCAGACCAACAAGCCGTTCCCGGATCAAGGCAGTGGCCGCCTCAATCGTTGGGTCATACGCATGATCGTCATTGCTCGCCTTAACCCCCCAGCGGTACGCGAAGATATAGGGGTACAGGAGATCGGCTACGTCCGTTTCGGTGCCATCGTGAAACCGCGAAGCTGTGACCCTGTAAACGATCTTCGTCGTGCTTGATTTCTTCTCGCCGACGGGTCGGAGTGTGCCGGTGCCCGGCTGTGGGGTCGTGCTCACGGGCGGGACCTTGAAACCTCCCGAGTGAACCTTCACGGCGTCGATTCGGTTAAGGATCCAGCTGCTGTTGTACGGAAGCGGTAACAGGGCTGGATCGCCCAAGGTGGACCACACCAGTCTCCCCGGTCGATCGGTAAAGCCCGCGACAGGATTCCAGGCCGCCTCAGGCTTCTCCTTGATCCCGAGTCGGAGCCAGCCATTCCAAGGAAAGTCTTTGAGTTTCACCGTCCGAATGAAAGCGGGCGAATTCAAACCCAGCTGGGAGTCGAACACGATGTTTTCGACGCCCGAAAAACTGTCGTTGTAGTACTCTCGCCTCGAGGTATAGCCCAACACGACCCGATCACATCCGCGCGTAAGATTTGCGATCAAATGACGTTCCAGGTTCAGCTGTTCGGTTAAATCCTGGTACTCACCCCGCACCAGTCGACGATAGATCGTGGTCGCAACTTGCTTTTCGTCGGGGTTGCTAACTGCCGACGCCAGCAAACGGTAAGCGTGAAACCACCCTTCCTTCATCCACGGAGGACCAAGCGATCCATTCGGGTGGGTGGACAGCAGGCGATCGACCGGCACTTCCTCCAGGCTGACATCCCAATTGTCGTGGTCCAGCTGCCACCGGGACTGAACAAGCGCCTTTGCTTGGTTGCCTTTCGCCCGAAATTTCAGCGCTAGATTAGTCGGCCCTTGAGCTCGAGCCTCCGCTTTGGCTTCGTCGATCCGGTCTAGGTGGTGTAGGTAGTCCGGGTGAAACGGGGTAACGGGATGGGGGTTAAGCGTAACCTCCTTAGCTTGTCCTTCAAGCGCCATGAGGATGCCGCGCGCCACCGCACAGCGTCGTTGCGCATGCGTAAATTTCTTGGAGGCGGGGTTAAAAGTAATGACCAGGAACGCGTCGAGCGACTCGACCGCTTTTAAATCTTTTGGAACACTTCCCGCAAAGCGCGGCGCCGTGCCGATATAGGCCTGCAGCGTATTTTTCTCCAATTGGGCAGCTGCCGAGGCTGGGTCTATGGTCTCGATCGCAATTTCGTGCGGGTAAAACGACGGGGTGTGTACGGACCCATGTCCGGCAGCGACGGGCCCCCATACTGCAAACAAGCTCGCGCACACCAGAGCGACACTGACAAAGCGGCTCATAATCACCGATTGACCCAGTCTACGATCAAAAGCGGGGGCGGCAGAGCATGTCGACCGAGCGACCGTGCTTGCTAAGCACGGTCGCTCCGCCGAACAACGCGCTCAGGCTAACCTCAGGCTTTGGGCCAGGTAGTCTTCATCCAGTGAGCCGTTGCGGTGGACTCCTCATTGCCCCCCTGGCCTGGCTTTGGCCAGTTGGGCGGCGCGGTGATGTTGCGCACCGGGATTGTAATGATGGACTCGGGATCCCACACCGGGAACGGATACTCGGGCGTGTTCTTGCTCAACCCGGTGACCGCATCCTTGTATCCCTGGTGGTTGTCGGGCCGGATGTAGAGGTATCCCGCCGGCGTATCCAA
>JBHIDJ010000090.1:0-12655 GCA_046760105.1 Acidiferrobacterales bacterium
TCATCGAGATCGCACACACCCACCATGAACGGCATAATGGCAGCGGATATCCTAGAGCTCTATTAGACAAGGATATACCGACATTCGGGAAAATGGCGGGTATTGTGGATTGTTACGACGCCATTACTAGCGACAGAGTCTACCGCTCTGCCCTCACGTCGCACCAAGCTCTACGACAGCTATATGGGCAGCGGGGTACGGATTTCCAATCGGCAATGGTAGAACAATTTATTGAATGCATAGGAATCTATCCGCTTGGAAGTCTCGTGGAACTGAGCACCGGCGAAATTGGCATTGTTATATCGCAGAGTCGCGTCCGCAGTCTTAGGCCAAAGGTGATGCTGATACTGAACCAGGACAAGGAATCAAATAAAACGTCACCGATAATTGATCTGATGACACAGCTTTCAGACTACTCAGGAAATCCATTGGAAATAAAGGAAGTTCTTGAACCCGGAACGTACGGCATCAACCCAAAGGACTTCTATCTGTAGCCCTCTTAGGCAAAAGGCTCGTTGCTAGTCCGGTCAAACGCGCAAACACGCTTCTCGCAGGTAAGACAACCCTACAATCAACACCCATTTCCATCACGTATTAATACGCCGTGCCAGTTAGTCTGAACACTCTTCCTAGTCGTCGGGCCTTCTTCGAACGCGTGCAGGCCGTCATCCATGAAAGGGCCGGTGCGAACACGCCGCTTGCGGTTCTTATCCTAGATCTGGATGGATTTAGAGACATTAATAATACACTCGGTCACGATGGGGGTGATCTGCTATTGGAACAGGTTGCCGAGCGCCTCCAAGGTATGCTGCGGGAATCTGATGTGCTTGCCCGCATTGGCGACGATGAATTTGGACTGTTGCTACCGGCGGTACTGAATCTCGGCCATGCGGTACTAGCTGCATCTAAGATACAGAAGGTAATGGAAAATTCTTTCTTGGGGGACGCACAAGCAGTCAACGTCAGAGCTAGCGTGGGCATAGTGCTGTACCCAGAGCACGGCACGGACGTGAGGCCCTTAATGCGACGAGCGGATACGGCCCTCGCCATGGCGAAACGCTCTGGTTCTGGATTTGCGATTTATGATAAAGAAGACACGAAAACCAACCTAGCGCGCTCTTCTCTTGAGGCCGACTTGCGCCAAGCCATCGGTGAAGGTGAGTTAGTTCTATATTACCAACCGAAGGTGAACCTCAAGACCGCCCAGATCAGCGGAATGGAAGCGCTCGTGCGCTGGGATAGTTCAACGAGAGGTTTTCTGCCACCGGATGAGTTTATTCCCCTTGCAGAACAAAGCAGCTTGATTCAGCCGCTCACCCTTTGGGTACTTAATGCCGCCCTCCGACAATGCGCGAGCTATACAAGCGGGCGAATGAAACTCAATGTCGCAATCAATCTGTCGCCCCGCAATCTGGACGACCCAGAACTTCCAGAACTCGTCTTACGCGCCTTGCAAACCTGGAATGTAGCGCCGGAGTGCTTGGTCCTGGAGATTACCGAAAACGCCGTGATGCAGAACCCCACTCGTTGCCTAGAGAGCCTTAATGCCCTTAGCAGTATCGGGCTATCACTATCGATCGATGACTTTGGTACTGGCTACTCGTCACTCACGTATCTCAGAGAGCTTCCAGTACACGAGCTTAAGATCGATAAGTCATTTGTCATGAATATGACGGAGAACCCAAGCAATGCAATGATCGTGCGCTCTGTCATCGATCTGGCGCGCAATTTTAACCTGAAGGTCGTGGCCGAAGGTGTGGAGAGTCAGCAAGCCTGGAATATGCTCGCGCACTTGGACTGCGACTACGCACAAGGCTACTATCTGAGCCGCCCGATTCCGGTAGCAGAATTGGATAAGTGGATGACCAAGTCACCTTGGCGACTGCGCACTAAAGACGTCGAAGAACAATAATACCTTCACAGAAAACTACTGCCATAGCGGACCGCACGACCGCTAACGGCGTTACTTAGACTCTCACCGGTTTCCTCCACCACAGTGCACGGCGTTACCCGCCAGTGCTGGAGGCCGATTCCTCCGAAGGCGCTGTCACCCCTTCCATGACGTGAGTCATCCAAATTGAGTGACGTCACCCGTTAAGTCTGGAAACCAAGTGAAACTCGGAGCGCGTATGCTTTTCGCGCAGAAAGCGATATTGCGGTCGAAGTCGGCTACTTTGGCCGCCTGCTCGCGGCGTTGGTGCCGCGACGATCAAGGTCTTAGTGCGCGAACGCAAAGCGCGCCCCCACATGCTTGCTCAACCATAAAAGCGCGAAAGACAGGGTCGGCTGTCGCCGCTAACTCCCTAAAATATTAAGGTTTTTTGCTAAAAACTGAGAGGGTGTCCCAAATCTAGTGGAAATTTGAAGTGGCTCTCAATCTTTGATTGCTAAGGGCAATATGAAGCGTTGCGAAGCCGCGGATGCGTGCTGGAGGCTATAAGGTCGAAGGAAGAATCAAAACCTGCAATGCATTCAATGCATTAGCAAAACCCTCAGGCCGGTACGAATATTGCTACCAGCTCCAGGAAAGGACGACCCATGCGACAAGCGGTCACTGCACACTCCGGTGTGACTGATACGTGTCTGCGTTGATGCTTTGATGATTTATTAAAGGAAGACCCGGAAGTTGGAAGATCTAGCGCAATCCTGGCTTGCCTTGCAATGCAAGATGATCGTCGGTGCCTGCAAAGGCGTCGTCATGCTTCCTGTGCCCGATGACAAACGACTGGTCCCGGCCGCGTACTGGCCGGAGGGAACAGCAGGGGCGCCCGAGCTCTCGGCGACAGCCGAACTGGCGGCGGCCAAGCGCACCGAGGTGTTCCGCACCCATGAGCAGATGGGAGCAGCGAACGCCCCGCCAACCGACTACGCCGCGTGTCCGCTAGTGGAGAACGGGAAGATACTCGGAGTTGTCGCCATCGAGATAGCGTCCTGCCCGGAGCTCCAACAACGCGCCGTTATGCAACTACTCCAATGGGGTTCGGCCTGGTTCCAAGTCCTCTTGCAGCAACGAATGTTCCTGAGCAACGAGCGCGTGGTGACCGTGGTCGCGCTCGTTGTCGCCTGCTTCGAGCACACCCGCGTCCAGTCTGCCGCCACCGCCCTCGTGACGGAGCTGGCAACACGCTTGGCGTGTGAACGAGTCAGTCTAGGGTTCTTGCGCGGTAACCATAATCGTGTGAGCGCGCTATCTCACAGCGCACAGTTCGGCCACAAAACCAACATTGTGCGGGCAATCGAGGCTGCCATGGACGAGGCGTTCGATCAGCAGGCGACCGTCGTTTTTCCAACGGCACCGGACGGCCGGGTACAGCTGACGCGGGCACACGCGGCGCTCTCCCGCCATCATGGCACCGGAGCTATCTGTACGGTACCACTGACTAATGATGGGCGAATTATCGGAGGACTCACGCTTGAGCGACCAACGGGGCATGACTTCGACGCAGAGACAATTGAGCTCTGTGAGCGGGCGGCATCACTGGTCGGTCCGCTCCTGGAGCTGAAAAGACGTGATGAACGCTGGCTGCCCCGCAAGGTCTGGGATTCCCTGCATACGCAGACCGCTAGCCTAATCGGACCCGGACACTGGGGCCTTAAGTTCAGCGCACTGGCGCTGACCGGTCTTGTCGCTTTTCTTGCCGTCGCCACCGGCGACTATCGTGTCACGGCGGACGCAACGCTGGAGGGTGCCGTGCGACGTGTGGTCGTGGCGCCACAGGACGGTTACATCGCGCAAGCACACAGTCGTGCGGGTGATATTGTGCACGCGGGGGACGTGCTGGGCACGCTCGACGATAAGGATCTCAAGTTAGAAGAATTGAAGTGGGCGAGCGAACGCGAACAGTTATTAAAGGAATACCGCAGTGCCTTAGCCAGCTATGACCGTGCTCAGGCGAGTATCCTAAGCGCGCAGGTTAGCCAGGCAGAAGCACAGTTACAGCTGCTGGCTGAGCAACTGGCCCGCACCCGCCTCATCGCCCCGTTCGACGCGGTCGTGGTGAGTGGTGACCTCAGTCAATCTTTGGGCGCACCGGTAAAGCGCGGGGAGGTCCTGTTCGAGGTAGCGCCGCTTGCGGCGTATCGCGTGATGCTACGCGTCGACGAGCGGGACATCACCGAAGTCACAAGAGGACAACAAGGTGACCTGGCGCTGTCGGCTATCAGTGGGGAGGTGATGCCTTTTACGGTGGTGAAAGTTACGCCGGTATCCGTGGTGGAAGATGGCCGTAACTTCTTTCGGGTGGAGGCGCGACTGGGCCAGTCCTCCAAAGGGTTGCGCCCCGGGATGGAGGGCATCGGCAAGATCCGTATTGAGCGCCGCAAGCTCGCCTGGATATGGACCCACAGACTGATCGATTGGCTGCGTCTGTGGGTGTGGTCGTGGTGGCCGTAGTTGTGTGAACGATGGCCGAATCGCTCTACAGTCCTTCCTGGTATCGCGTTGCCGAGCTGAAGCCACGCCTGCGCGGCCACGTGCAGGTGCGCAGACACTATTATCGGGAACAACTCTGGTACGTACTGCAGGATCCAGCTTCTGGGCGACATCATCGCCTCAACCCCCCCGCTCATTTCCTCATCAGTCTGATGGATGGCGCGCGAACCGTGCAATCTATTTGGGACAGTGCGACCGCCGAGCTGGGTGACGACGCACCCACCCAGGACGAAACAATTCAGCTCCTCGGTCAACTACACGCCACCGATGTGCTGCAATGCGACGTGCCACCGGACACGCTTGAAATTTTTCGTCGTCAAGACCGCCAGCAGCGCATGAAATGGAAGCAGCGCTTTTGGAATCCCTTGGTACTGCGCTTTCCGCTCGTCGATCCCGACCGTTTTCTTGCGCGTTGGCTGTGGCTTGTGCGCCCGTTATTCGGCTGGTTTGGCGCCATCGCTTGGTCGACGGCGGTAACGACAGCCATAGTACTGGTGGGTGCGCACTGGCAGGAGCTAAGCAGCAATGCGGCGGAGCGTATTCTCGCTACCCAAAATCTGTTCTTGCTTTTTCTCATTTACCCAGTCGTGAAGGCCCTACACGAACTCGGACATGCCTTCGCCACGAAAATTTGGGGTGGCGAAGTACACGAGATGGGCATCACGCTGCTGGTGCTAATGCCCGTAGCGTACGTCGATGCCTCGTTTGCATCAGGTTTTCGCGATAAACGCCAGCGTATGGCGGTCGGTGCCGCCGGCATATTCGTTGAGCTGTTTCTCGCGGCGCTCGCGCTGTTCGTATGGCTGAATGTCGAATCGGGTGTTGTTCGTGACATTGCTTACAACGTCATTCTGATAGGAGGGATCTCCACCATTCTTTTCAATGGCAATCCGCTGTTACGCTTTGATGGCTACTACGTGCTGGCGGACGCTATCGATATTCCCAATCTGGCCGGCCGCTCACAAAAATATATCGGCTACCTGATCGAGCGTTATGTCTTCGGAGTGCGTGAGGCGACATCGCCGGCCACGGCACCTGGTGAGCGCACGTGGTTTGTCCTCTATGGCGTTGCCTCCTTTGTTTACCGGATGGCGATCATGTTTGTCATCATCGTCTTTATTGCAGGCAAGTTTTTTGTAGTGGGGGTTTTGCTGGCAATCTGGGCAATATTCACGCAGCTTATCGTGCCCGCCGCGAAGCGCATTGCCTTTCTATTTACAAATCCCCGCATCCGCCGCCAGCGCGTGCGCGCGCTAACGACCAGTGGACTCACACTGGCTGCACTGCTTGTGCTGATCGTGTTCCTACCCGTGCCCTCCTGGACGCGTGCTGAAGGTGTCGTCTGGTTGCCCGAGGAGTCTTATGTACGTGCCGGTACGGATGGATTTATTCGACGAGTAATCGCGGACCCAGACGGTCCTGTGCGAACCGGCGACCCATTGATCGAGTGCGAGGATCCCCTTCTGTCGGCAAGGGTCAAGGTGCTCGAGTCCCGCTTGCGCGAACGCAGGGCCCGCTATAACGCGAGCCGCGTGAGCGACCGTGTGCAGGCCGAGCTTATGAGAGAAGAGATTGCGGCGGTCGAGGCGGAACTGTCGCAGACCCGCGAGCGCGCGGCTGAGCTTATCATTCGTGCCCCAACCGACGGCAAGTTCGTTGTCCCGCGCATACAGGACTTACCGGGGCGATTTGTTGAGCAGGGGGAGCTCATCGCATACGTGCTCGACCGCTCTGTAAGGACTGTACGCGTAGTCGTATCCCAGGCGGACGTCGATCTCGTGCGGCGACAGACGCAGGTGGTCGAGGTGCGGCTAGCCGAGCGGATGGCCGAGGTAATGCCGGTCATGGTGCAGCGCGAAGTTCCGGCGGCGATCCATCGTTTACCTAGCAAGGCGCTTGCTAGTACGGGTGGCGGTCGTATTCCCGTCGATCCCCGAGACGAGGAGGGTGTACGTACACTGCAAACGATTTTTCAGTTTGACGTGACGTTGCCGGCCCATGTACGAGCGGCGCGGGTGGGCGGTCGTGCCTACGTGCGTTTTGATCATGGTGGGGAGCCGCTGGCGCGACAGTGGTACCGAGCACTGCGGCAACTTTTCTTGAGTCACTTTCATGTCTAGCAGCACGCTTCGTCCCGGTGCTGTCTTGGGGTTCTATCCGGAACGGCAGGAACCCGGCATCAACTGGCTCGAGCGCACGGGTTCACAATTGAGCGGTCTGTTCGCGCGGCGGGCGCGAGCGAATAGCGCTCGGTTACAACGCATCGCTGAGCGAGTGGGAAAACACAGTAATGTCATGAGCCGCTTGTGTGACGCCGAGGTTAAGGAGATGGTGTACACCCTACGCCAACGTCTGCTAACCGAGGGGTTGGTTGAGAAACCGGTTACGCAATGTTTCGCGCTCGTGCGTGAGATGGCGGGGCGTACCCTGAGTATGCGCCATTTCGATACCCAGCTCATGGGCGGGTGGGTGATCCTAAACGGTATGTTGGCTGAGATGGAGACCGGCGAAGGAAAGACGCTCACGGCCACACTTCCGGCCTGTACGGCCGCACTCGCTGGCATCCCCGTGCACATCATCACCGTAAACGATTATCTGGCCGCACGCGACACCGCACTCATGCGCCCACTCTATGAAGCCCTGGGCCTCACTGTGGGGACTGTAACGGCGGGTATGGGACCCGAGGCACGCCGCGCCGCGTACGCGTGTGATGTCACCTATTGTACGAACAAAGAGATCGCGTTCGATTATTTAAGAGATCGCATCACGCTTGGAAATAACGCGGGCCGCCTGCAACTCGAGCTCGAACGCCTGCATGACAAGCACGCACGCATCAACCGACTGGTGATGCGTGGGCTCTGTTTTGCCATAGTCGATGAGGCGGACAGTGTGTTGATCGACGAGGCGCGCACGCCGCTGATTATCTCCCGACCGGGCGACACCAAGGACCAAACCCAGACTTACAGTGAGGCGCTGGGTCTGGCACGGCAGCTCAAGCCCGGTTTGCATTTCCACGTCCGTGAGCGCGAACGTGAAGTAGAGATAACAGAGCAGGGCCGCACTCGGCTGGCCGAGTTAGCATCCGCTCACGGCGGCATCTGGTCAGGCTCACGACGACGGAAAGAGCTCGTGCAACAGGCGCTTGTCGCACAACACCTCTTCGTCCGCGACCGGCACTATTTAGTGCGCGACGACAGCGTGCAGATCATAGACGAGAATACAGGCCGCGTGATGCCGGGTCGTTCTTGGGAGCGCGGACTCCACCAAATGATCGAAACGAAGGAAGGCTGTGGTGTTACCGCGCAGCATGAAACCGTCGCGCGATTGAGCTATCAGCGATTCTTCCGCCGCTATCTGCGGCTTTCCGGCATGACGGGAACGGCGCGCGAGGTGGCGGGCGAATTACGTTCGGTGTATCGACTGAACGTCGTGACGCTACCCACCCACCGTCCCCCACGTCGGATCTTAACAGGTGATCGAATCTATCGAACCGCGGCCGCTAAATGGTCGGCAATTGTCGAACGCATCCGCGAACTTCATCACCGAGGTCGACCCGTGTTGGTAGGCACGCGCTCGGTCGCGGATTCGGAGTATCTAAGCCGCCTGTTGACGCGCGCCTCGTTGCCGCACCAGGTGTTGAACGCGGGCCAGGATAAGCAAGAAGCAGAGATTATTGCACGCGCCGGCGAGGCGGACTGCATCACGGTGGCGACCAACATGGCAGGGCGCGGCACCGACATTCGGTTAGCGCCGGGCGTAGAAGAACACGGCGGCCTGCATGTGATCGCGGCCGAGTGTAACGAGGCGCATCGCATCGATCGCCAGCTTTTTGGGCGCTGTGGCCGACAAGGTGACCGCGGCAGCTACGAGTCTATACTCTCTTTTGAGGACGATCTTCCGACCCGCTACTGCCCCGGTAGTTTGCGTTCATTGGCGGCTAGTATTGGCGACCGGCAGCGGGGTACTCCCCCCTGGATCGGGAGCAGCCTGATGTGGATCGCACAACGCGCCGCGGAATGGCGTCACCGTCGCGACCGTCGCCATGTTCTGAAGATGGATGAACAACTGAATGACATGCTCGCGTTCAGCGGGCGTTTGGAATAAGGAAATAGGTAAGCTTGATGCAAATCTACACTTTCATATACAGACTGCTAATGTCGGTCGGCATGGCCGTATTGGCGACGCAGGCGGTAGCGGTTGAGTTACCAGAACTTGATTGTCTGGTAGAGCCCCACATGGTGGTCGAGGTCAGCAGCCCCGTCGGCGGCGTGATCCAGACGATCCACGTCGACCGCAGCGATGTCGTGCAGGAAGGCCAGACGCTGGCGGAACTGGAATCAGCCGTGGAACAAGCAAGCGTGGAGCTGGCACGCGCGCGGGCGGCGATGGATGATGAGGTCAAATCAAGTGCCACGAATTTCGCATTCAATAAACGGAAGTACAAGCGCATCAAGCAGCTGTACGGGAAAAAAGCGGTACCGTTTCACCAGAAGGACGAAGCCCGGACCGATCTAAAATTGGCACAGCTGAAGGTACGCCAGGCCAAGCGAAACAAAAAGGTTGCCGAGCTCGAGCTCAAGCGGGCCGAGGAGATCTTAAAACGGCGTACGGTAAAGAGCCCGATTGCAGGCGTAGTGGTTGCGCGCTGGAAGTCTCCCGGTGAATTTGTGGAAGAAGAGCCAATCGTAAAGTTGGCACAAATCGATCCGTTGCGGGTTGAGGTAGTCGCACCCGCATCGCTGTTCGGCTCCATCAAGCCGGGAATGCGCGCCGAGATAAAACCAGAAGTCCAACAAGACGATAGCTATATCGGCACGGTATCGGTCGTGGACCGCATCGTCGATGCCGCGAGCGGTACATTTGGTGTGCGCCTGGAACTGCCCAATCCCGATCATCGTTTGCCCGGAGGCCTGAAGTGCCGGGTTCGTTTCCTGGTCGACGTGGCCTCCCCATAGCGGACGACGGTGGGTGCCCCGCGCGCACCCGGTTTGCCTAGCAACAGCCGCGAAAATCGTCCTCATTCGAGAGCACGCAATGCGGTCAATGCGCCACACCTGCCGATGAACAAGACGCTGGCCGCCAGCCAGCCTGCTGGACGTTATTCGTCCCCCATAGCCGCTACTCCTCAACCGCCAGCCGGCCCTCTTGCCGTTGTGCGTCACACGCCATAGCCGCACCCTAGCCGTACCCGTACTTTGTTGTAACACGGGGTCGGTGAAGTCTTTGAATTCAATGACTTACCGCTGGCACGATAACTGCTACGCTACCTAAGCACGCCACAAACAAGGCCAACAAGCCCCGGTCCAGGATGGGCCCCATCATGCGGTGCGATGTGGGAGCGAGCGTTATTTGTCAGCCTGGGGGGCGAATGAACAAGGGTTCAAGACCCAGTAAAAGTCGGCTAGTTTTCGAACAGCTGGAGCCGCGAGTGCTTTTCTCGGCGGATCCGCTGTTGGCTTCCCTCGATGGTCACGTGCTGCAAGCGGATGTCGAAGAACAAACCGTACTGAGCACTGACCTTTCTCCGGCTACCGATACGCCGAGTGCCGACGTTGGTGCGGACATACGCCGCGAACTGGTATTCGTCGATTCCACGGTTCCCGATTATCAGCAGCTGGTAGACGACCTGCTAGCTACTGGCGATGACGGTCGTCAGTTCGAGGTCGTGGTGCTCGATAGCGATCGCGATGGGGTCGAGCAGATGGCCGAGACCCTGGCCGGGGGGAACAGCATCGATGCGATTCACATTGTCTCGCATGGCAACCAGGCCGAGTTGTTCCTCGGTACTGCCCAGCTCACGCTCGATTCCATGACTGGCGAGTATGCGGATGAGCTCGCGGCGATTGGTCAGTCCCTCACTGACAGTGCCGATCTCCTGATTTATGGCTGCAACTTCGGCCAAGGCGATCTCGGCCAAGAAGCGGCTGCCCGGCTGGCGCAAATCACAGGCGCCGATGTGGCCACAAGTATCGACGACACCGGAAGCGCACGGTACGGCGGCGACTGGAACCTCGAACGTGCCACCGGCGCCATCGAGACCGAGGTCGCCTTCAGCCAGTCTCTGCAACAGAACTGGGAGCACTTGCTGAACGTCACGATCGATTCGACCAGCGTGGGCACGACCCCACAGTTTACGGGCAGTGACACGGTGTCGCACACGACATCGGGAACCGAGCGCTTGATGCTGGTTGGCATCTCCTTCGGGGTGGATCAGCTCGATACCGTCAGTGCCGTGACCTACAACGGCACTGCCCTCACGCTTGTCGGCGTGCAAGAGAGCACCGACAACGCGAAGTCACGCGTGGAGATCTGGTCCCTCGTGGCACCCGATACGGGCACCCATAACGTCGATGTGACCTATAGCGGAACCAACCACGAGGGCGCCACCATAGGCGTGATGACCTTCAACGGCGTAGATCAAACGACGCCGTTGGGAACCTTTGCCGGTGCGGCGTCCGAGTCGTCGAACCCCTCGGCCACCGTTTCGTCCGCCACCGGCGAGCTGGTGTTCGGCGTCGTGGCGTTCAGTGATAGTAACGACTGGGACCTGGTGCAAGGCGCCGGACAGACCGAGCATTGGGACCTCTTCGTGGACCAGACCAACGGCGCCGGTACAACGGAAGCTGGTGCCGCTTCCGTCGTGACTTCATGGACGGTTGGAGACACTAAGAAATGGGCAGCCGGTGGCGTATCCATCAAGCCAAGTACCGCGCTGGTCGTCGACACGACCAACGATGTCACCGACGGCGACACTTCATCGATCACTGCGCTGCTGGCCGACAAAGGAGCCGACGGGTTCATCTCGTTACGCGAAGCAATCATCGCTGTTAATGCCGGGGCTGGCGGAGACACTATTGTTCTCCCGCCGGGAACATACACCTTATCGATCACCGGCAGCGGCGAAGACGCTGCCGCGACGGGTGACCTCGACATCCTGAAGGATGTCACCATTACCGGTGAAGATGCCGCAACCACCGTCATCGACGCAGCGGGGATTGATGGCGTGCTCGATGTGCAGGCCGGAATCACGACAATTTCAGGAGTGTCGATTACGGGGGGAAGTAAACTCCTTGGTGCAGGCATCGACACTCAGAGTGCAGCGACGTTGAATCTCACCGACGTCGAGATTCGCGACAATAATTCTACGGACGACGGCGGTGCGATCTACATGCTGGGCGCGTCCAACCTTGACCGGGTGACCTTCGCCAACAATACGGCCAGCAACGACGGCGGAGCAATCTACTTCCGTGGGGCCGGGCCGGCGGTGTTGACCAATGTCACCTTCAGCGGCAATTCGGCCACCCGTGGAGGTGCTGTCTACAACTTCCAGACGGATGTCACGTTGATCAACAATACGATTGTGTTGAATTCAAGCGGCATCGACGGGCAGGGCGGCGGTGCCGTCACGAAGATCCAGAACTCGATTCTCGATAACATTGGCGCAAATTCGGTAGTCACGTTGACGTCGCTGGGCTCCAACATCGATAGCGACGGAACGGCCAACGGTCTCGTTGATGGAGTGAACAACGATCAGGTTGGTACCGCCGGTACACCCATTGATCCGCTGCTCGGACCTCTGCAGGACAACGGCGGTATGACTAAGACGCACGCGCTGCTGGCGGGCAGTCCGGCGATCAACGCTGGCACGGCAGCAGGTGCACCAGCGACTGACCAGCGTGGCATCTTGCGCGATGCGGCACCGGATATCGGAGCGTTCGAGTCGACTTCCAGCAACACGCCGCCGACGCTGGACCTGGATGCCGATGACAGCGGCGGTGCCGGGGGTGCGGACTTTGTCGCCACCTTCACCGAAGGCGGCGGGGCGGTCGGGATAGCGGATGCCGATGCAAGCCTGAGTGACGTTGACAGCGCCAACCTGATATCGCTGACCGTCACCATCACGAACCTCTTGGATGGGGCGTCGGAGGCGCTGGCGGCCGACGTCAGTGGCACCGGCATCACGGCGAGCTACAACAGCGTCACCGGGGTACTGACGCTCTCGGGCGCGGACACGGTGGTGAACTACCAGCAGGTGCTGCGCACGGTTACTTACGATAACAGCTCGGCAACCCCCAACATGACGGCCCGGTTCGTTACGTTTGTCGCCAATGACGGCACCGATCCGTCAAATGTCGGCACCACGACGGTGACGGTGAATGCTGTCAACGATGCACCGGTCATCACCTCCGATGGCGGTGCGGCCACGGCCGCGGTCAGCGTCGC
>JBHIDJ010000091.1:0-12548 GCA_046760105.1 Acidiferrobacterales bacterium
TCTTGATCGATCGTATCAATGATATGAACAACAACTGGTTCTGCGAAAACATTCGTGCGACCAACCCATGCATCACTGGCGACACCTGGATCCACACGGCCGAGGGGCCCTACCAAGTTCGCGATCTCGTTGGCCGGTCCTTCCGGGCCCGTGTGAACGGTGCGGATTATGTCAGCGGCCCCGACGGTTTCTTTCACACTGGAACCAAACCGGTGGTGCGACTCCGCACTGCAGAGGGGTACGGCCTGCGACTCACCTCCGATCATCGAGTGCGTCGCGTAACGCGTTTCACCCGGTACTCGATTGAAACCGAGTGGTGCCCGACTGGCGAGCTACGACCGGGTGATCGGGTATTACTCAATGACCATCGCTCCAGCGCCGTATGGCCCGGTCAATTTACACGCGAGGAAGGTTATCTGCTTGGCCTGTTAGTCGGCGATGGCACGCTGAAGGCTGATAAGGCGGTGCTATCGGTTTGGACACCAGCGATCGCCGCAAACAGCGGGAATCGTGAGCTACCCGTCGGAGTACACGGTGTCATGGAGGAAGCGCTCCAAGCCGCTAAGACCTTACCGCACCGTGCCGACTTTCTTGGCTGGCAGTCCTTGCCCAGCCGCAGCGAGCACCGGCTCTCACTGGGCGCGCTGCGATCGCTAGCTGCGCGAGTCGGCATGCGCCCGGGCCACAAGGCCATTACCCCTGCTATCGAACGGGGGTCCAGCGAGTTCTACCGTGGCTTTCTGCGTGGCCTGTTTGATGCTGACGGTTCCGTGCAAGGAACGCAATCAAAAGGGATAAGTGTCCGACTAGCACAGTCCGATCTGCTCCGGCTTGAGGCCGTGCAGCGGATGCTGCTCCGACTCGGCATCGTATCGGTGATCTACAAGAATCGGCGGCGCGCGGGTCTGACGCGGCTGCCTGATGGCCGCGGTGGTCATACCGAATACGCCATCAGGCCACAGCACGAGCTCGTTATCAGTGAGGAAAACCTGCCGCGCTTCCGTGATCTCATCGACTTCGCCGAGAGCACAAAGGCCGCGCGCCTGCGGCAGGCACTGGGCGCCTACCGGCGTTCACTCAACCGCGAGCGTTTCACCGCCCGTGTTATCGGTATCACAGCCGATGGCGTCGAGGATGTCTACGACGCACAGGTACCCGGTGTAAATGCCTTCGATGCCGACGGGCTCCATGCACACAATTGTGGGGAACAACCATTGCCCCAATACGGTTCTTGTTTGCTCGGGTCGGTTAATCTGACTAAGTTCGTAGAGCACCCGTTCACCGATGAGGCACGTTTCAACTGGGAGCGCTACCGCGAAGTGGTCTCGATCTTTACACGCATGCTGGACAACGTGGTGGAGATCAATGGTCTGCCGTTGCAACAACAGCGGCATGAGATCGCCTACAAGCGACGCCATGGCATGGGCTTCCTGGGTCTGGGTTCGACGCTCACCATGCTCAGGATGAAATACGGCGAGCCCGATTCACTGGCGTTCACTGAACGCGTCACCCGCGAAATGGCTGAGGTCGGCTGGCAGACCGGCATTGAACTCGCCGAGGAAAAAGGACCGGCGCCCATTATGGTGGATGAGTTCACAGTCACGGAGGAAATGTTGGCGCGCCGTCCGGAGATGCGCGATGATGGGTTTAAAGCGGGTGACACGGTCCCGGGCAAGGTGCTGCTGGCACGTTACAGCCATTACATGCAACAGCTCGACCCCGGACTCACCGCGTGCATCGCGGAAACCGGAGCGCGTTTTACCCATCACACCTCCATCGCGCCCGCCGGTACGATCAGTCTGTCGCTCGGCAATAATGCGAGCAACGGGATCGAGCCCTCGTTTGCTCACCAATACAGCCGCAACGTCATTCGGGAAGGTCGAAAGACTAAGGAAAAGGTGGAGGTCTTTTCCTATGAGCTGCTGGCCTACCGTGCGCTGGTTAATCCAGAGGCCACACCCTATTCCGACGATGGCGAGAACTCGCTCCCGGGCTATTTCGTCACCGCCGACGATATCACGCCGCGCGAGCACGTCGACATCCAGGCAGCGGCTCAGAAGTGGGTGGATTCGTCGATTTCCAAGACTGCTAACGTCCCCACTGACTTCCCGTTTGAGGAGTTCAAGAACGTCTATCTGTATGCCTACGAACGCGGGCTCAAGGGCTGCACCACGTTTCGCTTCAATCCAGAGGCCTTCCAGGGAGTGTTGGTAAAGGACAAAGACCTGGAAAATACCACCTATCGTTTTCAGCTAGACGATGGTGAAGTCATCGAGGCCAAAGGCAACGAAGAGGTCGAATACGACGGCGAGACCCATACCGCTGCCAACCTCTTTGACGCTCTGAAGGAGGGTTATTACGGCAAATTTTGACCAAAGACGGGTAGAGAAACCAGGAGGAGAACACCATGGCGATCAAAATCGATAAGAAAATCACCGGATATGATGTCCAAAAGGACGAAAACAGCAATCCGGTCGAAAGCAATGTCATCCAGATGCACGAGAAGCTGCAGCGGCCGGAGATGCTGCTCGGCAGTACCTACAAGATAAAAACGCCGCTGACGGAACACGCGCTCTACGTGACGATCAACGACATCGTGCTGAATCCTGGGACCGAGCACGAAAAGCGGCGACCATTCGAGATCTTCATCAATTCCAAGAGCATGGATCATTTTCAGTGGATCGTCGCGCTCACACGTATCATTTCAGCCGTTTTTCGCAAGGGCGGTGATGTCACATTCCTCGTCGAGGAGCTTCATAGCGTGTTCGACCCGCGCGGAGGGTACTTCAAGAAAGGCAAATATACGCCGTCACTGGTGGCCGAAATCGGCGACGTGATCGAGCGCCATCTGAAGACTATCGGCCTGATCGCGAATGAGGAACCGGACGAGCACCGCGATCGATACCTAGAGGAAAAGCGTGCAGAATTTCAAGCAGGAGACCGCCACCCTCACTCGAACGACAACTCGGCAACCGGTTTTCCGCCGGAGGCACAACTGTGCCCTAAGTGTCTAACGAAAGCGGTGATGAAAATGGATGGATGCATGACCTGTCTTAACTGCGGTGACTCGAAGTGCGGATGAGCATCGGCCGACGGATCACTTTCTTCCTGACGTCGCCAACGATGGAAGAAAAAATTTGAAAAAAATGTTTGCAATTTTTGTAAATGGTATTTACATTTATGTCTTGACACGTTATGAATGTGTGCTAGACAAGGCTTGAGAGTCGTTTAACATGGTTGTGAGCGTGATATCAATGGTGCAGGTGTTGGAGATCGAAGCGAACCAGTGTATTCGCAGCAACCAACTCAAGGGCAAGGTAAGCGACAGTTTTGGATCGATCGCGGATTTCGAGAACAATAGGTAATAATAAAAAGCATCGGTACGAAACGGCCGTCGGGGAAGCAGTCTCCCAGTCCGCCGGTATGTTCGCGTCCGTGACAGGTCATGAAAAGACAGCCAATGGCTGTCTTTTCTTTTTGCAAGTGCACTACCCCGGGGCGTTTGCCCCTAATTTGAGCTAAGCCTCTAACCACAACCCAAAGGAGTACGTCATGGCAAAGCGAAGAAAAGCCGCGAAGAAGACCACGAAGAAGAAAGCTAAGAAAAAAGCAGCAAAGAAGAAGAAGTAACTCGGTTAGCGGGGGGTTCCGAAGCCTAGCGCTGCCGAGCCCGAACGGGGCGGCGGCAATACCGGTAAGGAGCCTAATGGCCCGCGACCGTGGAAGTACTAAGCCGGTAGCGTGTGTCGTCAGTATCGAGGCACATTGCTACCGGCTTTCATATGTGCAGGGCGCAGATCAATCAGTGCGTGGTCCCTAGCGCTCTTCCCTGAATTCTGCCATCTGACATCACAGACCACACCGCTTACCCCGTTTTCGCGCCTTGCCAGCAACGTTTTCCTGGCATCATACCTGCAAAAGCCGCTCATCGAGCTCACGTCGCCGCTCGTCGGTGCCAACGTCAACCCACCCACCGGAGTAATACTCGCCGCTGACAAGGCCCGTGTGCATGGCACGCTTCAGCAGCGGCACCAGGCGGAATTTTCCGGGCCGACAATCTTGAAACAACGCACGCGCGTAAACGCCGATGCCACTGAAGGTCAACTTCGGGCTACCCTCGGCTGACACACGCGTGTCCTGCAAGGCAAAATCACCGACAACATGGTGTGGCGGGTTGTCAACTAAAACCAGATGGGCGACGCCGGAAAGGCGGCGGGGCAGATGTGCAAAAGGATAATCTGTCCAAACATCCCCGTTGATCACCACAAACGGATCGCCGTCCAACAGCGGTAACGCATTGTAAATGCCACCGCCCGCCTCCAGTGCCCCGCTGGTTTCAGGTGAGTAGCGGATGTTGACACCGAGATTGCCCCCGTCACCCAGCCGCTCGACGATCCGCTCGCCCAAGTGCGCGTAGTTGATCACGATGTCACACAGGCCCGCCTCGGCGAGCGCCCGGATTAGGTGGACGATGACTGGACTTCCACCGACCTCGATGAGCGGTTTCGGTGTCTCATCGGTCAACGGGCGCATACGCTCGCCGCGACCCGCGGCTAAGATCATAGCCTTCATGCTCTCTCTTCATCGCCGGTGGCCTCCGGCAATTTTAGTTCACACAATAACTGGTAGAGGGGCTGCAGCGCCGCGCAGCGTGCACTGACGTCTAGCACATAGCCGAGCGTGCGCGGAATATCGCCGAGATAACCTGGCTTGCCGTCGCGATGCTTGAGGCGGGCAAAGATGCCAACGGCCTTCAAATGGCGCTGAACCCCCATCAGGTCGAACCAGTGCAGAAACTGCTCACCGCCTTCACACACCGGCAGCCCTGACTGTAATGCCAGGGTGTGATAGCCCCTGACCCAACCTTCCACGCGCGTGCGCGGCCACGTGATATAGCAGTCACGCAATAACGACACCAGGTCGTAGGTGACGGGGCCGCGTACCGCATCCTGGAAATCCAGAATGCCTGGGTTATTCTGCTCCGTGACCATGAGGTTGCGGGAATGGTAATCGCGATGCACCCACACCTTGGGTTGCGCGAGCGCTAAACGGGTGAGTTGCTCAAATGTCCCATCGAGCACTTTGTTCTGATGCGGCGCTAGGCGTACTCCGAGATGTCGACCGAGGTACCATTCACGGAATAGCTCCATTTCCGTCATCAGCAGTTGTTCATCGTAGTCCGCCAGAAAACCGCTGTCGCTGTAGATTCCGGCCTGTAGCACAACCAGCGCCGCGCGTGCATCACCATAGAGATGTTCGGCCGTGTCATCGTTCAACTGCGACAGATAAAGCCGCTCACCAAGATCGGTAAGAAGAAAAAATCCCCGATCCACGTTCTGCGCCAGCACTTTCGGTACGTTAAGGCCAAGCTCAGCTAAGCGCGTCGCCAACAGCGTGTAGCGCTGTGGATCGTACTTGTCGACTGGCGCATCCATGGCGATGTAGGTCTGGGCGCCGACAACTATGCGAAAATAACGCCGAAAACTCGCGTCTGTCGATGCTAGTCGCAGATCATGCACAGATATGCCCAAGACCGTATCGATCCAGGACCGTAGTGCCTGCAGCCGTTTGTCCAATCGCTATATCCCAGTATAGGTGGCGCCGCTTTCGACACCCCCGCTGCTTGAAGGCGTGCCGATTCTGTGCAATTTTATGGGTTACACAAGTAACAATGTAAACCGATGCCCCAGCTGATTTCTGCGCGGTGTTGGGTCTGTATCGCTCTCCTGGCCGCCGTCAGCCCTCAACAGACCGCTGCCGATCCGGTTGGAGATTGTCCCGTCACCGTACAGCCGACACCTCCATTCGCCGCCATCCCACAAGATGAAACCGATCCGTCACCGCTAACGCGTGCGCGTGCCGATCGGATGGAGACTCCCGATGATGACACGGTCGTATTATATGGGAATGTCGAGTTGCAACGGGATGACCAGCGGCTGTCCGCCGATCAGATCATCTACAACAAGGAAACCACGAAGGTCGAGGCAACGGGCAATGTCACCCTGGAGAACCTCGATGGTGATCAATACCGCACATCGGAACTGTACCTGCAACTGGACGAATCGAGGGGCCATAGCGGCCCTGCTACCTACAGGCTCGGGGGCAACGAGGCCCGCGGCAGTACGGAGAGCATAAGTTTCGAGGGCAGGGAAAAGGTCCACTTGAAGAAGCTGCGTTATACGACGTGCCCACAAAGCCACGAGGACTGGTCTTTGAGTCTGGGCGATCTTAAGATCGATAAATCGCGCAACGTGGGTACCGCCAAGAACGCCGTCCTCAGATTTAAGCGTGCGCCCATCTTCTACTGGCCCTATCTGCGCTTCCCTGTATCCGATGAACGCCAGACGGGTTTCCTCGCGCCCGATATCGGTCGCTCTGACAATCTTGGGACGGAGTTTGCCTGGCCGTTCTACTGGAACATCGCCCCCAATTACGACGCGACGATTACTCCGCGCACCCTCAGCAAGCGCGGCCTGGAAACACGGGGTGAGTTCCGCTATCTCGGACGCCATCTCGACGGTCAGCTCAATCTTGCCTTTCTCGGCGACGATGACGAGACCGGAGAGGACCGCTATGCAGGTCACTATAGCCACCATCAGGCCGTCGGCCAGAGGTGGACTGCCGATATAGAGTACGAGAAAGTTTCAGATAATCAGTATTTGAACGACTTCGGTAATAAGCTCAGGATCACCAGTCTCACCCATCTGAGGCGCGAAGCCAATATGGCCTACGGCGGACGGCTATGGGATTTTCGCGCGCGGGCGCTGGCCTTCCAGACGGTGGACGACAGCATTGCGCTTGACGATCGCCCGTATGACCGGGTGCCGCAATTGTTGTTGTCGGCGAACCCGTTAATCCGGCCCGGCCGCGTCAATCCGCTATTCCAAAGCGAGCTGGTGAACTTCGAGCGCACGAACAGCCTCACCGGCCGGCGGCTCAATCTACAGCCCGGATTTAGCGTACCGTTTCGCAATGCCTATGGGTTTATAACACCGACACTCAGCGTCAAGCATATCGGCTATGACCTCGATCTCTCGAGTAGCGACGACGACAAGCCGGATGTGACGGCTGGGATCTTCAGTCTTGACAGCGGGCTCTTTTTCGAACGCGACATGCGTGTGCGGGAAGGGCGTTACCTACACACGCTCGAACCACGGCTGTTTTACTTACGCGTTCCATTCGAGGATCAGGACGATCTGCCAGACTTCGACACCAGCCTGCCGGACCTTACCTTTGACAATCTCTTCCGGGATAACCGTTTCGTCGGTGGCGATCGCGTGGGTGACGCCGACCAGGCGACACTGGCGCTTACCACACGGGTGATCGGCGCCGATGACGGGATCGAGCGGTTCCGCTTTAGCATCGGTCAGATCTACTTCTTCGATGATCGGAAGGTAAATCTCCCGGCTGGCATCGAGACCGACAACACCTCGGACCTCGTGGCAGAGCTGAGCGGGCGTTTCGCCAACAAGTGGTACGCACGCGGCACCATCCGTTGGAACCGGGACCGCCGCGAGACCCAGGAGAGCAGTACCTTTATCCAATATCAGCCCGCCAAGGACAGGATCTTGAGCATGCGTCACCGATTGAGCAGGGATGAGGAGTTCGAGCAGGCAGATCTCGCGGTCCGTTGGCCGGTAAAGCGGCGCTGGGCCGTTCAGGCCGCCACCAAGTACTCGCTTCGAAATGACCGCAACCTCGAGTCATACGCCGGGTTCGAATATCGCTCATGCTGCTGGGCGTTTCGGTTTTTTGCCAGGCGGCGCATCAATGACGAGGAAGAACAGGTGAACAGTGTGCACCTGCAGCTCGAGCTGAGCGGGCTGGGGGAGCTGGGTGATGTGCCCGACAACCCCCTGGCTGAAAGCGTTTTGTTTCCCGGGGAGGGCTTTTCCACCCGGGGCCCGGGGTATCGCTGAGTCGTGCTATGCTGTTTGTCACCTGAGGTCGGTATCACAAGCGTGTCTCATGCAGTTCAAGCTTCTTGACGAATCAATGGCTCGCGCGCGCGCCCCGTGCGTTGCGTCCAGCATCGCGGTGTTGCTCCTCGGCAGCATCTTCAGCGCATGGACGCCGGTCGCGGCGCAGGACAGTCCGTTCCGCACCGAATCGGTGATTGCGATCGACCGGATCGTGGTCGTAGTCAACGACGATGTGATCACCGATACCGAATTGAACGCGCGCATAGCCGAGGTCAAGCGCGAGCTTCGTGCCAAAAGAATCGAGCCGCCCTCTGAATCGGTGCTAAGGAAGCAAGTGCTGGAGCGCATGGTGTTAGATCGCGTGCAGCTGCAACTCGCCGACCGTACCGGTGTACGCGTAAGTAATGACGCAGTCGATAAGGCCATAAGGGGTATTGCCGAGCGCAATCGGACGGACGTGGACAACTTGTACCGTGCCGTTCGTCGGGAGGGGATCGATCTCGAAACCTACCGGGAACAGGTCCGGCAAGAGGTCGCCATTCAACGGCTGATCGATCGTGAGATCGCGAATCGCATCACGGTATCGGATGCCGAAGTCGATAACTTCTTGGCGAATCGGCAGCGTCGTTCACGCACGGACGATACCTACAATCTATCGCATATCCTGATCGGTGTGCCCGAATCGGCGACGCCCGATGAGCTTCGCGTTGCGCGATTCAGGGCCAACCAGATCTACCAGTCCCTAAAGCAGGGCGGTAATTTCGAACAAGCGGCGATTGCCAATTCGCAGGGGCAGTACGCGCTGCAAGGTGGCACACTCGGGTGGAAGGAGTCTGGGCAGCTACCGGGCATGTTCTTGGATGTCCTGGAAAAGATGGAGCCGGGTGACATAAGCGAAGCGGTGCGCAGCCCTGCCGGATTTCACATCTTGAAATTGAATGACCGCCGCCAGGGCACCGACATCCAGCTCGTCACGCAAACACACGTGCGCCACATACTGGTTCGACCCAGCGAGGTGCAGTCGATCGCGGAGGTTCGGGCCAAATTGATGCAACTGCGAGAGCGTGTGCTCGGCGGGGATGACTTTGGCGAGCTGGCGCTGGCGCACTCCGAAGATACGAGCTCGGCCGCTAAGGGCGGTGATCTTGGCTGGGTAAGCCCCGGGCAAACGGTGCCGCAGTTCGAGAAACAAATGAGCCGGCTCGAGCTCGATGAGGTCAGCGAGCCTGTTCAGACCCCGTTCGGCCTGCATCTGATACAGGTATTAGCCAAGCGCCAGCAGGATATCAGCGCAGAGCGTGACCGTACGGTCGCGCGTAAGCAGATCCGCCGCCGCAAGGCCGATGAGCGCTACGATCAGTGGCTGCGACGACTGCGTGATGAGGCGTACGTAAAGTATCAGCTCGAGGACGAGTTCTAACCGCTGCCTTTGTCGCGCAGCGTGGCACGCGCCACAGCACCGTGGATAGATCGCCTGTCCTTGCCTTGACCCCCGGGGAACCAGCGGGTATCGGTCCGGATGTTTGCCTCATGCTGACGCAACAGCCGCCCGCTTGCCGGCTGGTGTTCGTCACCGATCCACAGATGTTGCGGGCGCGCGCCTCTTTGTTGGGCCTGCCGTTTGATCTCCGGCCATGGGAGGGTCCTGATGCCGCTGCGACGCCGGTTGCGATACTTCCTGTGCCGACAGCGCAGCCGGTACAGCCCGGCAAGCTCAATCCTGCCAACGCCCATTACGTAATCGAGACGCTGGAGCGCGCGGTCGGCGGTTGCCTAAACGGCGAGTTCGACGCGCTGGTGACAGGGCCTGTGCACAAGGGCGTTATAAACGATGCCGGCATCGCGTTCAGCGGTCATACCGAGTTTCTTGCTGAGCACGCAGGCGTAGAGCAAGCGGTCATGATGTTAGCCGATGAGCGCCTGCGTGTGGCGCTGGCAACGACCCACGTGCCGTTGGCGGACGTCAGCCAGCACATCACCAAAGAGCGCCTTATTCGTGTGGTCCGCGTTCTCCATCGTGACCTGCAGTATAAGTTCGGTATCGAGAACCCAAAGATCCTCGTCTGTGGGCTGAATCCACACGCTGGTGAATCCGGACATCTGGGGCGCGAAGAGATCGACACCATCGCACCGGTCATCGAGAAGCTGCGTACTCAAGGGTTGCGGCTAAAGGGACCGGTAGCAGCCGATACCGCGTTTACCCGCGGCCAGTTGGCGGCTACCGATGCGGTACTGGTCATGTACCACGACCAGGGACTCCCCGTACTGAAGCACCGCGGCTTCGGTCGCACCGTCAATGTCACCTTGGGATTACCCTTCATTCGCACCTCCGTCGATCATGGCACGGCACTCGAACTCGCAGGCACAGGGCGTGCCGATCCAGGAAGCCTGGGCGCAGCGCTGGATATGGCCCTCGCGCTCGCCAGTAAATAATCGTGCATCACGCTCGCAAGCGCTTCGGTCAGCATTTTCTGCGCGATCAAAGCATTGTGCGACGTATCGTGGCCGTCTTTGATCCGCAGCCGGGTGACTGCGTGGTCGAGATCGGACCAGGGGATGGCGTGCTCACCCGTCAACTCGCCTCCAAGGTAGCCAGTCTACATGCGGTAGAGATCGATCGCGATTTGGCGGCTAAGCTCGATACCGAATTCGCGCACAATAAAAAAGTTTTCATTCACAACGCCGATGTGCTCACGTTCGATTTTTGCCAGCTTACGAACGGGGATCGCAAGCTCCGCCTGATCGGTAATCTCCCTTACAATGTATCCACGCCGTTGCTATTCCACCTTCTCGCGCAAACACAGTGCATCGCGGACATGTGTTTTATGCTCCAGTACGAAGTCGTACAACGCCTGAGCGCCGCGCCCCATAGCAGGGCGTATGGCCGACTCGGTGTTATGGTTGCGCGGCACTGTAAGGTCGAAAGACTGTTCGAGGTGAAATCCGGCGCGTTTCGTCCGCCGCCCAAAGTCGACTCGGCGGTCGTGCGATTGCAGCCCTATTCGACACCGCCAATTCAAATCGCTGACGAAGCCACATTCGCGAACATCGTCCAGGCCGCCTTCAACCAGCGACGCAAGACGTTGCGCAACTCTCTCAAGGGTTTTCTGAGCGGCCAGGAAATTAGTGATCTTGGCATCGATCCCACCCGCCGCCCTGAAACCTTGACCCTAGAGGAATTCGCCGCTCTCGGCAATGCAGTTGCGCGACGATGAGCCGAGCAAAAATCAAGTATGCCTTCCACCCGCTCACTAACGACCGGTGGCGCGACTTTGAGCAGCTCTTCGGCGAACGTGGCGCCTGTGGAGGCTGTTGGTGCATGCTGTGGCGCCTGAAGCGTGCCGATTTCGAGAGACAAAAAGGTGGGGGCAATCGCAAGGCAATGCGAAAGCTTGTCCGTGCAGGCGAAATACCCGGGATCCTCGCCTTTGACGGCACTAAACCTATCGGTTGGTGTGCGATAGCGCCGCGTGAGACGTATCTAGCACTCGCCGGCTCGCGTGTGTTAAAGCCCATCGACGACAAGCCAGTGTGGTCAGTCGCCTGCCTCTTCATCGACAAGTCTTATCGCAAGCAAGGGGTTTCCGTTGAATTACTTCGGGCCGCCTGCAAATATGTAAAAACGCAGGGCGGTAAGATCGTTGAGGGTTATCCAGTCGAACCGAAGAAGGGCGAGATACCCGCACTGTTCGCGTGGACGGGGATTGCAAATGCATTTGAGAAGGCAAGGTTTGTCGAATGTGCACGGCGATCTAAAACACGACCGATAATGAGAAGAAAGCTCTGACATCGGTAAACAATCGGCCAGCACGGCATAATCGGAACGAGACTGAACTTTTGCGCTTAGCTCTGAACAGATGAATGTTGAGATCCGCCAGGCGAAAGCTTCCGATGCACAACGGCTTACTGCGATCGCTTTCGCTGCAAAGCGCCACTGGGGGTATTCTGACGAGTTAATAAACCTGTGGAAAGGGGAACTCACGGTAACTTCGATTTACGTAGCTTCCCATCGCGTCTTTTCAGCATCAATCAACGATAAGGTTGTAGGATTTTGCGCACTGAGTCAGGAAGACTCATGTTACTGGCTTGACCACATGTGGGTATTGCCGGACTACATTGGCGGCGGCATTGGCCGACGTCTGCTTGTCCACGCTCTGCGTCAATTAAATGCCTTGAGGGAAGGTCGATTGAGCGTGATCTCGGACCCCAACGCCGAAGGCTTCTACTTGAAGATGGGCTTTCGAAGGGTTGGAGAATGCGGCTCAAAACCGAAAGGTAGAACGCTGCCGGTACTGGAGCTCAAACTAGCGGCGGGTCGCGCATTCACTTGAAGACCGCGTCGCCGGTCAACTGAAACGTTGGTGCGCTAAAGGGGTAAGACTAATTATGTCAGAGTGGGTTCTGCGATCGCAGTATGATTCTTCTGGGAGCGCAGTCCGATTCGATGTTCGCGGAGATAGTCCGCCGTTGGTGCTGGTGCACGGTACCCCATGGTCATCATTCAACACCCGCCACATTATCCCCAAGCTGGCGGAGATCCGTGCTGCCGAATGGGATCATGTTTCCACCTTCGGTGAGCTCATCGAATTAGTGCATAATAAGGCGAGCAACAAAACAAGCTAAGCA
>JBHIDJ010000092.1:0-12466 GCA_046760105.1 Acidiferrobacterales bacterium
ATTCGGACTCGATGTAATCTGACACTGCTTGTAAGGTCGAATACCGACTAATACAAATAAGCCGCTGTCAGCGCAAGATCAAGGATCCGCCATCCGTCAAGAGGTGATACCAAGCCCGTTGCGATTAGCAGGCCGCATCCCACCACACAAGTCCACTTGGTTGCAACACATTATCGTTATCGGCTTGATTCAATTCTGCGCATTGATTAAGATCCGTTCCAATTTTTTGCCACGGATCATTTTTTGATTGCCGTGCCTTACAGCATCCGGATCCTGCGAAAACCTGGTCGTCGGACGGAAGCATTGCCCAAAACAACGCAACCACCAGCACTACTGAAAGTGTCAAAGCTAACCTTTTCATCCCAGCCCCCTTTTCCCGATAGAATGCCAACACTTCTCCTATTGTGCAAGCTGATGAAAATTATTTCAGCAAGTTACGCCGACTGCAAGCTAGCAGCCGCGTGACTTGCGGCCAAGAAACCGATTGGAACCCAGGCATTGCGCACACACTCAAGCCAGACTTATGTAGACCACCGCGGCCTTCGCTAAGCTATTTATTATTGCTTAGTACATGGCCAGGCTTCAGATAAGGCTGTTAAAACTAATTCTCCCGCATTGCGGTCTAGTGTACTCGCATGTTTTTTCAGATACTTCACAATAATGCGTTTCACTCGATTTATATTGGCCTTTTCAGGAAAACAAAAAAATGTTTGGCCCGTACCGGCAGAAAGCAAATGTCCTTCTGTTATTCCTTTTATAAAACCGACGCAATGGGCTTGCGGTACACTTAGTTTGGATGCACACTGCTCTAACAGATCATGGCCCGTTAGCTGCCCTATAGCAAAGGCTGATTGAGTGAGCGACCAGAGCCCCCCCACCAGCAGCGCGACCATCATAGTCCTACTCAGTTTTCTGGAAAGAGGCTCATAGTGCATAACGTTATCCTTCTTGATTTGGATTAGCTAAAATGTTACGCAATCCCTCTAAGTCGATTTGGATAACTAATGTATTAAAAGCGTCATTCACGCAAAGCGTCTCGCGAGCTGCTTAAGCGCTGCGTTGAGGTCTGGTTTGAGTTCCAAAACCTTGCGCAGTGGATCCTGCTTTAGTGATCTTAGCCGCTTTACGGCATTTTTTATTGTGAAGCGGCGGATATCAAGCTTTAAGGTGACCTCGCGCCACTTAAGCGGCATGGATACCGGTGCACCCGGTAACGGTCGCACGCTGAAGGGTGCCACCAGCAGCCGACCGTGGCCATTCTGAACGTAATCGATATAAACCCGGCCCTCCCGTTTCGATATCGATCGGGTGACAGTGGCGATATCCGGCAGTTCGTGAACAACGACACGTGCCAACAACTCTCCCAGCGAGCGCGATTGCTCATACGTATACTCGTGGCCGAGCGGTATCAGCACATGAAGCCCGGTAGAGCCGCTGGTTTTAACTAGGCATTCGAGCTCGATCTCTTCGCACAGGGTGCGAATTGTCTTAGCGATTTTCGCAACGTACTTGAACGGGGCACCTTTCGGATCCAGGTCGAGGACGCACCAGTCCGGTTGTTCAAGGGTCTGCATACGGCTGGACCAGATGTGTAAAGGAATACTCGCCATGTTGACGATATAGAGAAGTGATTCCACGTTTTCTACAATGAAGTAGCTTATTTCCCGGTCCGCCCCTTCGCTCCACATGCGTTCAATGCGGATCCAATCGGGAGCGAACTCAGGCGCATCTTTTTGGAAGAATGATTTGCCTTCGATGCCATCTGGGTAACGTGTAAGCACAAGCGGTCGATCCTTGAGATAAGGTAGCAGCCATTCGGAGATGGCACGGTAATACTCGATGAGTTCGCCTTTGGTGTAGCCCTCGTTCGGCCAAAAAATTTTATCGAGATTGGAAAGATGAACAGTCCTTTCGCCGGGTTTGGAACCGGCAACGCCGGGCGGTTCGGGCAGATACGGTTCGCGCTTGCGGACACATTCCTCGATACGCTTGTCATACCGAAGACGCACAAAAACAGGAGCGCGTAACACGCCATCCGGGGTGATCTCCTTAAACTTGACCTCACACACGAGCTCCGGTTTGATCCAGCGCGCGCCGCTTTCTGGTCCGGCGCGCAGCGCTGCGCCATCTGGCGCCTGCTTCAGCTGTGCGCTAATCTCGTTTAACTGCGTCGCAGAGAATCCAGTGCCCACCCTGCCTGCGTAAACGAGCTTATCGTCAACATACTGTGCCAGCAGGAGAGCGCCGAAACCGGGCTGTGAACCTTTTGGGTCGGTATAGCCGGCAACGATAAACTCATCCGTCTGTTCAACCTTGATTTTGATCCATTCTGCGGAGCGACCGGAACGATAGGCCGAGTCCACTTTCTTGGCGACGATACCCTCGAGCCCCATTTCGCGCGCATGTTCATACATGGTCTCGCCATGTTCCTCGATGTGGTCGGAATAACGGACAGGACCAATAGGTGGAAGGAGCTCTCTTAGAATCGATTTTCGTGTTTTCAGTGGCAGCGGGCGTAGGTCGTAACCGTCAAAGGCGAGCAGATCGAAAACATAGAGCGTGGCCGGTAGCTCAATCGTGGCACGCTTGATATCGATGCGACGCGTAAGCTGACCGCGTTTCTGCAGCCAGCCAAAATCAGGTATGCCTCGGTCATCGTGCACGACCGCTTCGCCGTCCATGATAAGCTGGTCGAAAGGCAGGGCGCGGACTGCGTCCGCGATCTCCGGAAAAGTGACAGTCAGCTCGTTTCCGGCTCGCGAATACAACACAGCGGTATCTCTCTCACGGACTACTATCAAACGATAGCCGTCGTATTTGATTTCAAACAACCAGCCGGCCTTCGAGAATGACAAGCCGGCCTGCGCGAGCATGACTTTCACCTCACTCGCCGAGACCCGCTTCTTCTGTGCCCCCGCATGTTTGAGTTTCTTGAGAATCGGCTTCGCGGGATCGCGTCCTTCTGTTAGCGCCTGCACGGTGAGGCCAGAGAGGATCGACTCGGCAGGAAATCTCTTTGTGCCTTCTTCAGATACCCAGGCGTCTTTCTCCTTGATAAGTAACCAATCCTTCGGTCCTCGTTTGGTCTTCACTAACGTCCACTTGCCACGTAGTTTGTAACCTTTGAGTTCAAATGCGAGCTTACCTTTCTCAAGACCCTCGAGCGGATCCCCCATGGGGAGCCATAGGCCTCGATCCCACACGATGCTGGCACCCGCGCCATAATTGCCTTCTGGGATGCGGCCCTCGAAATCGGCGTATTCCAATGGATGGTCTTCTACCTGCACGGCAAGGCGCTTGTCCGCCGGATTGGGGGAGGGGCCCTTCGGTACCGCCCACGAGCGCAATACGCCATCCAGCTCCAACCGAAAGTCATAATGCAGATTGCGCGCGGCATGGTGCTGGACAACAAACAAGCGGTTGCCCTTTGCGCGCACGCTGCCAAAAGGCTCCGGCGTGCGATCGGCCGATCGCTTCGCGCGATAGGCGCTGAGTTGGTCGACTTTTGTTGCGGCCATTAGGCTTAGGTTATATCATCAGTTGCATGGCCATGCGAGCACTCGCGTCAGCGACCATCTCGTTCGGATTGGTTTCCATTCCGGTGAAACTTTTCTCGTCTGCGGAATCGTCAACTACTATCCGTTTCAACCAGATCCATAAAAAGGATGGTTCTCGCCTTAAGCAGCAGATGATTTGTGCCAAGGAAGGTTCACCTGTACCAAAGGATGAAATCGTCAAGGGCTACGAGTTCGCGAAGGATCAGTATGTTCTATTTACGGACGAGGAGTTAAGGGCGATCGATGAGAAAGCGACTCATACCATCGATATCGCCGAGTTTGTGCAGGCCGAACAAGTGGACCGAATTTACCTTGACAAGGTCTACTACCTGGGGCCCGACAAAGGTGGCGCGCGAGCCTATCGCCTGTTGGCGCGGGCGCTGCGTGAGACGGGAAAGGCGGCCCTCGCAAAGTACGCGGCACGCGGCAAGCAGTACCTCGTTATGGTTCGACTGATGGAAGATGGGCTTGTCATGGAGCAGCTCCACTACGCGGCTGAAATCCGCTCATTTTCTGAAGTGCCAATCGACGACGTCGACATCAAGAAGGAGGAACTGAAACTTGCGGTCCAGCTCGTTGAACAGGCCGCTTCTGGTGAGTTTCAGCCCGAAAACTATAAGGACGAAGTTCGCGAGCGGATGATGGAATTGATCCAGCGTAAAGTGGACGGCGAGGATATCACCGTCACTCCTGCTGAGGAGCCCGAACATAAGATCATCGATATCATGGAAGCGCTCAAGGCCAGCATCGCCGCCGGCGGAAGGGTGGCTGAGCGTAAGCCTGCGCGACGGGCAGTAAAGAAGACCGCTGCAACGAAGAAAACCGCACAACAAAAGTAGACCGGAAGCGCGACTCCACGGTATCTGCTCACAGTGATGAGGGGATACACCACCACAGATGTGGCCGAGCTGTTGGGCATGTCCACTGCCAGGATTCGCTCCTTTGCACGTGCGGGGTTGTTGTCGGCGAAACGGAGTCCTCACGGCGAATATCGCTTCTCCTTCCACGATGTGGTGCTCTTACGCACGGCGCAGGAACTCGCCAGTGCACGCATTCATCCACGCAAGGTCTGGCGTGCGCTGCGAGTGCTCAAGGCCAAACTGCCAAACGGTCAACCCCTGACAGCAGTGCGCATCGCCGCCCAAGGCGACCATATTGTGGTGCGCGACAAGCGGACATCTTGGCATCCGGAATCGGGACAGGTCACGTTCGACTTTTCAGTTTCGGATCTGGCTGACCGGGCGGTTCCACTCGTACGCGAGGCAGCCGAAGCAGCGCAGCGCAATGAAGAAGCAACCAGTGATGACTGGTACAACATTGGGCTCGACTTCGAAGTGGTCGCTGCCGTGGACGAGGCACAGGAGGCCTACCGACGCGCGACGGAGCTCGATCCCGCTCACGCAGATGCCCATGTAAACCTGGGTCGTCTACTGCACGCTGAAGGGCGGGTTGCCGATGCGGAGTTCCATTATCGACAGGCGGTCAATGTGGGACCGGACAATCCCACTGCGCAATTCAATCTGGGTGTTGCCCTGGAAGATCTAGGTTGCCAAGAAGACGCAATCAATGCGTACAAGCAGGCGATCACGGCGGATCCGCATTTTGCGGATGCGCATTACAATCTGGCCCACCTCTACGAGCAAAGCGGCAATAAATCTGGGGCCATTCGCCATTTCGCGCGTTACAAGACGTTGACTTCCGTCCCATCCCCCTCCCCCTAACCCCCTCCCGCGAGGGGAGGGGGATCATCTTTACCTCCCGAATCGCTCGCACAAGGCGCTGATATTGGCATCCTCGCCACTGGCTAATTGAACAAACTCATAACGCAGGGACATGATCGTTTCTCCCCTCCATGGCATGGCAGCTCTCCTGTCAGGCGACTGTCATGCCGGGTGTATACCATGTCCCCGAACATCTGTTTACGATCTCCCCGATCTATACATCCCCCAACGAGTGGGGGAGGGACCCCTCCCCGGCCCTCCCTGACAAGCGGGGAGGGAGCGAACGATAGATTCAGCGCGACATCCGGCTGCTCTAAACGCTCAGTCGTAGCCCAAGAACGCAATTCCCCCTCCCCTCGCGGGAGGGGGCTAGGGGGAGGGGGAGGCTAGCTCGAGAAAGCGTGTAGCCAGTTTTGGTCCCGCACCCTCATCTTCGTGCTTGAAAAACACATATGCCGTGTCCCAGTTCTGCGAACGGAGACGTTTTACCCAGTCGGCTAGCGCCGACTCAGAATATTCGGCACGTCTTAATCGTAAGTAGCCCCAACGCGCTGTAGCGACGAGCGGGATTTCGGAGTCCTCGTCAGTATCGGCGATGCAAAGCGCGAAATCGCGCGCCCGTAGTCGATCAAACACGTCGTGATCAAGCCAGGATTGATGTCGGAATTCGAAGGCGGCAGGAGTGCGCTCGGGAAGCAGATCCAAAAAGCGCTCCAATCGGGGCAGGTCTTTACGGAGATAGGGTGGAAGCTGGAACAGGATCACACCGAGCCGTCTACCCAAGATCTGTACGGTGCGCAGCAAATACTCGGTGTGCTCCTCGGTGTCTTTCAGGCGTTTATCGTGAGTAATGCGTCGTGATGCTTTGAGTGCGAAGCGAAAGTCATCAGAGACTTGTTCCCGCCAAGACTCGAGGACATTTGCTTTGGGCAAACGGTAAAAAGTGTTATTGATCTCAACCGCCGGCAACTGCTCGGCATAGAACTGCAACATCTTTGCAACCGGCAGCCGTTCCGGGTAGAAGGGGCCCTTCCATTCCTTATAGCTGTAGCCGCTGGTACCCGCGAACACCCTCATCGTTCAGTCCGTTTTTGTCGTAACGGTTATGACACGCAGAGTGGGACTTATCAACACGTAACCTCAGAGCCACCCAGATCGAGCTATGGCCAATTCTCACTCAAAGCCTTCTTCGGCGTAAACGGCTCCATGACTTTGCATAGAAATAAAGTAAATCGGCCACCCAGAGTGGGTTTGCCGGTTTCAACCACGACTTTGAGCGTCTTCACGATGAAATCATCGCATATGGCTATGATGAGGCTTGGTTGCATCGGCACTGGCCTGCGTGCAAACTGCGGCTTATGTGTGCCGAACATCGGCCAAGTTCCTGATTTAGAGGCTGTTCTCCAGCTAGGGGAAGTAATGTCCAGCAGTCAGGCTCATACCCGAATCGAGAGTGTTGACGAACTAGCCGCCCGCATCCCTGATGGCGCCAGTCTGGCTGTGCCGCCCGACTATTCTGGGTGCGCCATGGAGGCAGTGAGATCGCTGATCCGTCGCGGGGCAAGCGGTCTGCATCTCATTGGCGTGCCGCAAGTAGGATTCCAGGGGGATATGTTGATCGGTGCCGGGTGTGTGGGGGTGCTGGAGTGCGCCGCTTTGACACTCGGCGAGTACGGTCCGGCGCCGCGGTTCTCGGCCGCGGTGAAGGCGGGAACCGTGCGGCTCAAAGACTCGACCTGCCCGGTGATCCATGCTGGTCTCCAAGCGGCGGAAAAGGGTATTCCCTTCATGCCCTTACGTGGCATCCTGGGCTCGGATTTGCTGGCGCATCGCGAAGACTGGCGGGTCATCGACAACCCCTATGGAAAGACCGGGGCTGATGATCCCATCGTGTTGCTGCCCGCTATCGGCCCGGACGTGGCGCTTTTCCACACTGCACTGGCCGACCGCGCGGGTAACGTATGGATCGGTGTGCGGCGCGAGCTGATGCTGATGGCGCACGCCGCACAGATGACGCTGGTGAGTGTCGAGGAATTCACCGACGGCGACTTGCTCGCCGATGATCGCCTGGCAGCAGGCACCATTCCGGCGTTATATGTCACCGCGCTCGCAGAAGCGAAGAACGGCGCGTGGCCCGTTGGCCTTCGAGGTTGCTATCCACCGGATGCCGCACACTTGCAACGCTATGTGGACATGGCGTCGACCGAGCACGGGTTCGACTGCTATCTGCGTGAACACGTGACCCGCGAGCAAGCAAGCGCATGACGACACGAGCGGTTGACTGGCGGATCGAGGAATTGCTGATTGCAGCCATCGCCCGCATGCTCGATGGGCTGGAACATGTCGCGGTCGGTGCATCGTCGCCAATTCCAGGGGCAGCAGCGTTGCTGGCGCAGGCACGAGCAGGCGGACAGATGCGGGTCTCGGTACTCGGAAGCGAACGCGACAACTTTTTCACTGATGGTGGGCGCGAACTGTTCGACTGTGCCGCACAGGGGCGCATCGACGCCTTCTTTCTTGGTGGTGGGCAGATCGACGGTGCCGCCAATATCAATCTCGTCGGCATCGGTGGCTATCCGCAAAGCGGTGTACGTTTTCCCGGCTGCTTCGGTTCGGCTTATCTTTATTTCCTCGTACCACGCGTGATCCTGTTCCGCCAAGAGCACACGCCGCGTGTGTTGGTGTCCAGGGTCGATTTTGTGAGCGCGCCCGGCACGAGCCCCGACAACATACACCGGCCGGGCGGACCCTATTCGTTGATCACTGGCCGCTGCGTTTTTGCCTTTGATCGATCACGTGGTCGCTTTCGACTTGTCAGTGTTCATCCAGGACATACGGTTGCGGAGATTGTCGAACAAACCGGTTTTGACTTCGACATCCCTGATCATGTCCCCGAGACTCACGTGCCCGACGACGAGACCTTGGCGCTTATTCGTGGCCCTGTCGCCGATGCCATTAGCAGGACATATCCTGCCGCGACCGCACGCCTCTTTGGAGTCGGTACGGATACCGCCGCCTAGCCTAATGGGAATGATCCTCACTGTGGCTGCGGTGCAGATACTCAGGGACGGCATTACCGTAGTTCTAACTTCTCACGGAGCATAAGCGTGCCTCATTTAACCCTCGAATATACGGAAAATGTGGAGCAAAACGTTAACTTTCAGGATCTTTTTTCAGTGCTGCATGACATTCTTGCCGATGTAGGCGGAGTAAATATCGACAACTGCAAGAGTCGCGCTATCAGGCGCGATAATTATCATATAGGGGCAGGTGAAGCCGATAAGGCGTTTGTACACCTCGAGCTGTTACTGCTGGAAGGGCGGTCAAGTGAGTTGAAGCAGGAGATAGGCCGGCGGATTCTGAATGTACTCACACAATATTATGCTTCTTCCCAAGCCGAACGCGATCTGCAGATTACAGTACAAATAGGCGACATTCAGCGATCGGGTTATTTTAAGGTTCCAACCGGTACGTACTAGCGCAACCTCTTGGGTGGTTCTTCTAGGCGTCGGCGTGTGATGTACTTTATGATCTCGTTTTGCTGTCGCTCGAAATATTCAGAGCGATCGGTGTCGAACTCAAGCCCGTAACACACGCTCTCGTCCTGGAGTTGGCGATTGCGAATCCAACTCACAAGTTCTACAGTCTTGTCGCTGGTCGGCAGCTGGAAGGACACCTCGACTACATCCGTTGCCGCAAGCGTCACTTCCGCCTCACGGTCAATGAGGATGGCGGTGCCGATTGCAGAGATATCCTTGACGCTTCCGACAGCTTTGAATTCTCCGGGTACCTCGGGCGGCGCGTCGTGTATTGCAAGACGGTCTGCTTGGGTCAACTCGACTATGGCCTCGATCGGCTGCGCGGGATTCGGTTCGACACGGTAAGACATGCGCTGGTTGAACAATTCATGAATCTCTCCTGAAAGGCGTCTTTGCAATTCTTGCCATTCGCTGAACTCAAAACCGTAGCGATAACTACGGAATGCGCCTAGCTCAACACGCGATCGCACCTTTGCATTAACCTGAATCGGTTTACGTAAGCGCACGGAAGTGAAGGTGAGTGTGGCAGGCTGGCCCACCGCGAGCGTGGGCCCAATATCACGCGGGAAGCGGGTCCCCGCGCCATCGATTGTGATGTCCAGAAGTTCGCCTGTGAAGGTCTCGCCCTCGGCGGTTTTCACGGTGATAGCGAGCGTATGCGCCTCATCTGGCGTAACGCGGTATCGCTTCCGTCCTTCCACATCCATGAGGCTGTCACCTGCTACTGCATGGGCACCGCCGTATCCCTAGTGGGTCTGGGGGTCGCCATGTCGGTCTGTGTTTCATAGCGCGTCGGTCTCTTGTCCTTTGAGGTTATTGTTTAGTTTTTGAGGTTATTGTTTAGTTAAAGCGCGTCCACCAATAGACCACCGGTCGCAGGAATCGGTCCCGAGCACCCGTCCCCCGGCTAGAACCCCTTAGTGTCCCGCGGCAAAGCTTAGGGGGATATCGGGCTGGCGACAAGCTCTTCCGCTAACACTAGGAACTAGCAGCAAATATATGCGCTGTAAGCCGACCTCTATCACGACTAGCCGTCAGCGGGGGGCCCAGGTCCCTTATTTTCCGGGCCGGGAGCTTCCGCCTCCTGGGCTGGCGTGTGCAAAGCCGCAGCGGCAGCCGCCTCCGAGCCCAACAAGATCGCGAGCCAACGCGTATTTTCGTTACCTTCCAGGGCGATTTTTGCAGTCATGGTCAGCGGCACAGACAGAAACATTCCCACTGGCCCCAGAACCCATCCCCAGAATACGAGCGAAACGAAGACGACCAATGTCGATAAGCCGAGGCCGCGCCCCATGAAGCGCGGCTCGACAATACTGCCGATTACAATGTTAACGACGATGTAGCCCACGCAGGCCCATGCCGCCGGGCCTATGCCGAGCTGAACTAAGGCCAACAGAACCGCTGGCACGGCGGCGATGATCGACCCGATATTAGGAATAAAGTTGAGCAGAAACGCGAGCAGACCCCATAGAATGGGAAGATCCACCCCGAGCACGGCGAGCCATAGTCCGACGGCGAGGCCGGTCGCCAGGCTGGTCCAGGTTTTGATGGCCAGGTAGCGTTTCACATTGTCGATGAATTCATCAAATGGACCGAGCGACGCCTCGGTCTTGCCGAGTATGGCGCGCAACTTCACGGGAAAGCTCGAGGCCTCGAAAAGGATGAAAAGCACCGTAAGGAATATTAAAAAGACGTTGCCGAGCACACCGCCTAGTCCATTGAGTGCTCTCGCAACCAGATCGAAGACAGCACCGGGATTAAGATGTTTTAGGAGCTGTTGCTCTGGTACGGTCATCCCCATGTTGGCAAGCCACGCCAACACCGTCGTCGTCAATCCTTGTAGGCGAGTCTGATACACGGGTAGCCGACGCGAGAATTCATTGACCGATGATCCAACTATGCCAGCTAAGACAAACAAAATGCCGATAATGCCCGCGATCACAACTAGCATGGCGAGGGTTCGCGGGAGACCTTTGCGCTCCAGCCAGAATAAAGGGGGTGCGCTTATAATCGCCAAAAATACGGATAAGAGGAAAGGCACAATGATCGGTTCGGCAGCGCGCATACCGGCGATGACGATCACAAACGACGCCGCAGCGATCAGAAACGGAACACCAGCCGGCTGTTTAGCGTTTTCACCCACGAGCATCTCCTGTAGGGGACAAAGGCAATCGGAATCCTACGCTCACCGATACTGACAGCACAAGCGTGCAGCAGGGGTGAGATGGACGTTTGTCGTCATCGGGCTTTCGTCAGTAGAATGCATGGGCGACTGATCATGAAGCGCCAACTTCACAGCGCTGATTGGCGATATGTGATGGCATCCGATCCAAGTCATCAGCAGCAACCTGGATCCATAGAGGTCGACTACGTTCCTGTCTCCGAACTGGTAGACGCTGATCCAGCACGATCTGGACAGCTACTGGCCCTTGTTCGGTACGGTAGGCACGCTCAAGAGTCCCTACCGGTGAGCTGCCCAATAGCCGCGGTTCCGCTGCCGGTGCTTAATGAACAGGAGTTGGCCGAAGTATGGATGAGCTCAACACCTGTCATCGTACGCAGGCGAAACGGAATTCATTATGCGCTCAATGGGCAGGCACTTTTCGGTGTATACCGACCCAAGACGGCACATGCACTGTTAGATAGCTTGGCGTATACGGCTTATAGCGAAATTGTTCGTGTTATTAAGGACGAAGGTTATGTCCACCTACTACGGATGTGGAATTACTTTAACGGTATAAACGAAGATGAGGCATCATTGGAGCGCTACCGGCGCTTTTGCGTGGGCCGCTACCGCGCGTTTGCTGGGTCCAAACCGAAACTTGAAGTGATGCTGCCAGCGGCGAGCGTAGTAGGAACCGACGAGTCAGGGTTGATCGTTTATTTCTTGGCGGCGCGCGAGGCTGGCAGACCCTTGGAGAACCCCCGCCAAATAAGCGCCTTCCGCTACCCTGTGCAGTACAGTCCTCGTAGTCCTTTATTTTCGCGGGCCATGCTTAAGGACTGGGGCAGACGATCACATTTGTATATATCGGGTACCGCCAGCATCGTCGGCCACCGAACCTGTCATGCTGATAATGTACAAGAGCAGCTCAGCGAGATCCTGTGCAACATCCAAGCACTACGGCAACATGCGACACGAGTGAAGGGGACAGATTTTCAGGCGAAGTCGGCGCAAGCGCTATTTAAGGTCTATGTCCGGCATGCCGAGGATTTTGCTGGTATCTGTGACGTACTGACACGCGAGTTGGGGGAAGGCACACCAATCCTTTATTTGCGCGGGGATCTTTGCCGGCGCGATCTGCTGCTCGAGATCGAAGGCGTCTACGCGTGCTAGGCGCCCTCCAGGCGCTGCTTTTCTGGAGGACTAAGGCGCAACACTGATCTCCGCTATTCTAGAGCTCTCTGGTTCTATTTTATAAGAAAGTTGATTTGCTCATGTCGATTCGATTTTTTGCTTCAGCTGAATTGGTTTCGATACTAGTGCTTCGGCAAGAGGACTATGATTAGAAGAGAACCTATACGAGGCAGCTGACGGAACGCATGAACCTGTACATGCTTGATAATATGGTCAGATCGGTTTACAAGAGCACAGATTAAGACTTTGCGCTTTGTCGCTGGGGGTTGATTATGTACTACGTTTGTACTC
>JBHIDJ010000093.1:0-12149 GCA_046760105.1 Acidiferrobacterales bacterium
ACCACACACTGGGCCACCCAGGAGCCATTTGATTCATGGTTGACCCGCAAGTTGGTATAGGTGGCACCCTTAACTTCCACCGCCGGCTTGTGCTTCTCGACGTCCACCGTTTCACCCCACGCTTTGCCTTGCAGAGCTCCATTCACAATGTGCACTTGGAAACGGCCAAACAGCATTTTACGTGTTGCCATTTCGTAGACCAGGGCGTTGAGCCAGTCTACGAGTAACAGCTCGTCATCGGGGGCCTCGCAGGTGATGTCGATTTCTTGCGTGGCTGCCACGCTGTCCGGATCTGTGACGACGGCGGTCATGGCCAACGCCACCTGTTCGAACGCCTCGTCCCGCGAATGACCGAAACCGCGTACACCCATGTCTGCCTCGTGCGGAAAATGTTCCCAGCGGTTTTGCATTACGGTATTGTCGCCGCCGAGCTTTCTTTGTGAAAGCTTGCTAGGAGCTTCACTATCTCGGCTTCGTCCAAATCCCACCAGTGTTCGTATGCGTCAGCGACCGCAAAGCTCCAGCCCTCACGGATGTTCGGACAATGCAGTGCGACAACATGGTCCACAATTCTGTCTACTGCCTGAGCATGAGCGGTAGGGACCGCAACAACGATGTGGTCGGCAGCCGTGTTCTTGAGCGCCTCAATGGCCACAAGCATGGTAAAACCGGAGGCGAGACCATCGTCGACGAGTATTGCCGGGCGATTGGCGAAACGTGGCAACGGGCGCTCACCGCGAAGGGCCTTGAGACGGCGCTTGACCTTGGCAGTCGTTTTCTCAATACCACGGTCGATATCGCGTTTCGTAAGCCCGAGATGGGGCATAAGCTGCTCATTGAGCCGCACAGTGCCGTCAAAGGCCACCGCTCCGAAGCCGGACTCGCTATTCCACGGCAGGGTGATTTTACTGACTACGGCGACGTCCAGTGGCAATTCGAGACGTTGCGCGATCTCGGCTGACACTGGCAATCCCCCGGAAGGAATGCCCAATACCAACGCATCTGTGCGACGGTACGCCCTGAGCATATCCGCCATGACTTCACCTGCATGCGTACGGTCTGTAAACACCCGTACGCGGTTGTGAAGCTGGGTCAGCTCGTGGATGACGCCTGCTGAACGTGTCATAACTATCTCAAGTGACAATCAGGCAGCGTGGCTTGATGTCCGGCAGATGAAATGTAAGGTGGCGCGTGCTTCGCCTGATTAGCGGTGCGGGCTGTTGCTCAGGCCGCGAAGTCTTTAAGCCGTACGGGCATGCGGCGTGCGCCCCACGTTCCTGGCCTGGCTTCCAAAACACCATTGCACGGCATGCCGCAGGACGGGCAGCAGCCATCCGCAGTCATGTTCCATGCGGTAATGACGTACCAATCGCGCCCTATTAGTTTTTCACCACAGCGGTGACAATAGGTGCTGCCGCCTGCCTCATCATGCACGTTGCCGGTATAGGCATAGCGCACGCCGTTCTTGATGGCAATGCGGCGTGCCCGCGCCAGCGTCGCTGGCGGGGTGTGGGGCTTATCCATCATCTTCCAATCTGGGTGGAACGCGGTGAAATGCCAGGGCACGTCGGGACCGACGTTTTCCACCACCCATTGCGTCATCTCCTCCAGTTCCTTGTCAGAGTCATTTTCGTCAGGGATTAGCAGGGTGGTGATCTCAAACCAAACGTCGGTCTCGTGCTTGAGGTATTTCAAGGTATCGAGCACGGGTTGCAAATGGCCGCCGCAGATCTTGACATAAAACCTCTCAGTGAAGCCCTTGAGATCAACATTGGCTGCGTCCATAGCTTCGTAGAACTCCGGGCGCGCGACGTCGGTGATGTAGCCAGCCGTGACCGCTACTGACTTGATATCCTGCTCACGGCAGGCCGCGGCGACGTCAACAGCGTATTCCAGAAAAATAACCGGATCGTTGTAGGTGTAGGCGACACTACGGCACCCGAGTTGGTGTGCGGCCTTCGCAATTTTCTCCGGTAATGCCTGATCGGCGAGCGTGTCGATCTCGCGAGACTTCGAGATATCCCAATTCTGACAAAACTTGCATGCGAGGTTACATCCCGCGGTACCGAATGACAGAATCGGCGTACCCGGGAGGTAGTGGTTAAGTGGTTTCTTCTCGATGGGATCGACGCAATAACCGCTTGAACGTCCGTAGGTGGTAAGAACGATCTGATCGTCCTGGTTGGCGCGGACAAAACAAAGTCCACGCTGCCCTTCGCGGAGCTTACAATAGCGCGGACAGACGTCGCATTGAATGCGGCCATCGGCGAGTCGATGCCAGTATCTGCCCGGTACGACCGCGCCTAAATCCTGCTGCCTCATAGCTCACCCCGGCCTCTAGGGGGGTCACCGTCTTTCGATGGGGACGAAGGTACCCCATTCAAACTGGTTGCTCCTAGATTATACACTTATCGCTTGCAAAACCGCCCGTTTCGTCGCATGTTTTAAATTAGCAGGTGACAATAAGGAGAAACCGATGACCACTGTACGACATCCGGCTGTGGCAGGGACGTTTTATCCAGCCGAAGCGGCGACATTACAGGCCATGGTGGGGGAGTATTTAGCGAACGCAAATGCCACCGGCCCTGTGCCGAAGGCTATCATTGTACCGCATGCCGGGTATGTCTACTCCGGACCGATTGCGGCGAGCGCGTACGCCCGGATCGTCCCCGGCCGCGAGCGCATTGAGCGTGTGGTGCTGTTGGGGCCGGCTCACCGCGTGCCGTTTCGGGGCTTGGCGTTGTCGAGTGCGCAGCGCTTTGCCACGCCCTTGGGCGAGGTGCCCGTCGATAAAGACGCGGTCACGACGATTGCCCACCTGCCACAGGTTCAGGTGTTGGACGAGGCGCACGCGCAAGAGCACAGCCTCGAGGTGCATCTACCCTTTTTGCAAGCAGTGTTGGACAAGTTCACACTTGTCGCATTGGTCGTCGGTGAGGCGCAACCGGAAGAAGTGGGGACGGTTCTAGAGCTTTTGTGGGGCGGGGTGGAAACACTCATTGTGATCAGTTCGGATTTGAGCCACTACCACGACTATGAGACGGCCCGCCGGCTTGACAACGCTACCTCCCGAGCCATCGAAGCACTGCGGCCGCAGGACATCAAGTACGATCACGCGTGCGGGCGTAACCCGGTCAATGGCCTGCTTTATGTAGCGCGTAAGCGCGGCATGAACGCAGAGACCATCGATCTGCGCAACTCGGGTGATACGGCCGGCCCGCGAGATCACGTGGTGGGTTATGGCGCCTACGTCTTGGACTGACAACGAGGGCACGCTTCCAGCCGAAGATCGACAGACCTTGCTGGTGCTGGCGAGGACGTCGATCGAACGCGGCCTGCAGGGTGAGGAACTGCGGATCGATCTGGTCGATTATTCGGAGCGCCTGCAAGTTCCAAGGGCGAGTTTCGTTACCATCAGGGTCGTGGAAGAGCTGCGCGGCTGTATCGGTTCGCTGGAGGCCACGCACGGGTTAGCCGTCGATGTGGTGAGGAATGCCCATGCGGCTGCGTTCAGTGATCCACGTTTTCCCGCGCTGACGATGCGCGAGTTCACGGACCTGCAAGTGCACATCTCGGTGTTGAGCGCGCCGGAATCGCTTAGCTTTGCGTCGGAGGATGATCTGATCCAGCAGCTGCGTCCCCAGATCGATGGGGTGATCCTCGAGGAGGGCACGTGCCGGGCTACCTATCTGCCTTCGGTTTGGGAAGCGCTCCCGGATCCGCGCGAGTTTCTGCAACAGCTCAAGCGCAAGGCCGGGTTGCCACCGGATCATTGGTCTGAAAAGATAAAAGTCCAGCGCTACACGACCGAATCCATTTCGTAGCGCGCTACCCACTGTTCAAACAAGCTTGCGGTTAGACTCCTATGTCGGATCCCGACCACCACTACAGCTATCTACGGGCGACGTGGCGGAACGTCAAACGCCAGCGGTCGGCGCGCATTGATCCGGCAGGGTCCGGACAGGAGTCCGTCTGGGACTATCCACGTCCGCCCCGGGTGGAGGTCGTTGTCGAGCGCATCTGTGTGTATTTTGCGGACCGAATCTTGGCTGAAAGCGTTAACGCGTACCGCGTGATCGAGACAGCGAGCCCCCCTGTCTACTATCTGCCAGCGAACGATGTACGGATGGAGTATTTAGAGCCGAGCAACCACTCAAGTCTCTGCGAATGGAAAGG
Source organism: Acidiferrobacterales bacterium (assembly GCA_046760105.1). Lineage (GTDB taxonomy): Bacteria > Pseudomonadota > Gammaproteobacteria > Acidiferrobacterales > SPGG2 > JBHIDJ01. The sequence continues at coordinate 4,177 of JBHIDJ010000093.1, forward strand.
CCTCGCGCGATACTGGTCCGTGCGCGTGGACCCGCAGCTCGCGCACGACGCCGCGTGGAGTTATGCCAAGCCCGATGCGGGCTTTGAGGCAATCCGCGACTGCATTGCCTTCTATGCGGGCAAGATGGACGCTTGCTACGTCGGCGAGCATCGCGTGAGGCCGCAGCCCGGTGACTACTACGGCGGCTGGGTTACAGCGAACGTGCTCGGCCCCTTTAAAGGCGAGCCCGGAACTGAGGCTTGGTAGTGTTTGCCTTCACTGCTCGGTCGGGGCTACGGTCTAACATTCTCCGTTTCACACGCCGCTTAACTTCCCGCGGCCACAATCTTCAGGAGCTCGCCGGAGTGATCGACGACGTAAAGCTCGAGGTCCTCGCCCTGTCCGAAGCTACTGATGTCGTGACGGGTTCTTAGTAGTTCTCGCTGCCGTGTGACTTTGTGTCCATCGTAGCGCAACCCCCAGATACGCTGCGCGACGTAGTCGCCATAGATATAAACACCGCAGAGCCCGGGGTTTGTGCTCCCACGATAGACAAAACCACCGGTTATGGAGAACCCTTGCGGCTGTGGATAGGTGAAGATCGGCAGTGTGAGATCCGATTTGTTGCATCGTCTGCTGACGCCGGGTGTGCAGATATTGCCTTCCATAATATTCCAGCCGTAGTTGCCGCCTTTCTCGATGACATCGATTTCCTCGTATCGGTTCTGGCCGACGTCGGCCACATAAAGGCGTCCGCTACCCGCATCGAAAGAGAAGCGCCACGGGTTTCGCAGCCCATAGGCCCAAATCTCTTCCCGGTAATTCGCTCTACCGATAAACGGATTATCGCTAGGAATACCGTAGGATCTGCCAGCGGTGTGTTGATCAACGTCGATACGCAGTAGCGCGCCAAGCAGGGTTTCAGTCCTTTGCCCATTTTCGCGGGGATCATTCGCCGCGCCCCCATCACCCATACCAATATAAAGATAACCGTCGGGACCGAAGGCAAGCTGCCCACCGTTATGGTTGGCGAAGGGTTGACGGATCTTCAAGATGATCCGTTCGCTTAGCGGGCTGGCCTGCTGATAGGCGGCACGTCTGAATTCAGCAACAATAGTGTGCAGACCGTGCTCACGCGTTGTGTAGTCAACATAAAACAGACCGTTTTGCTTGTAGCGGGGATGAAACGCGACGCTAAGCAGGCCTTTTTCGCCGCCGCTCGACACGCGATCGCGAATATCGAGGAAGGGGTGGGATCGTAACGTACCGTCTTCGACGATTCGAATCACACCGCGTTGTTCGACAACAAACAATCGGCCGCTGCCATCACCCGCATGTGTTACATGCACAGGATTTCGAAGGCCCACTACCACCCGGTCTAGCGCGATCCGCGGGATAGGTTGATTATCGCTGGGTGCGACACAAGCTGCCGCGCTAACCACCTGGGGAAGCAAAACGATCAAAACGCTGATCAATGGAATGGGTAGTCGCCTCGTCATCGTGGTATCGCGTGCATTGCTTAAAGTTGCCAAACATACGTTATGGCTACCGGCTGTATTCTACCTGGCACACCCCGAGATGCCGCATCCGCAGACCCGCCATACCGCCGTCTGTATGCCCGGGCGTGCCGCTTATCAGCATGGTTGCGCTCGGCTGGGCGTCACATGTGTACGGCGATCGCTCCTTGTGCGGAAAAAGTGCCGATTTCAAGCGCGGCACGTGGCTCCCTTGTCAATGCGCAATGGGGAAAGTACCATTTGAATTGTCACATCTCAGAATCGGAGTGGGCTATGTTTCATGGCAGCATGGTTGCCCTGGTAACGCCGATGCGCGGCGACGGGTCCGTCGATGTGCCCGCAATTCACCGACTGATCGATTTTCATATTGAAAACGGGACGAACGCCATCATCGCGGTCGGTACCACCGGCGAGTCGGCGACACTCAACGTCGATGAGCACTGTCAGGTCGTCAAAGAGACAGTGCAACACGTCAACGGGCGGATACCGGTGATCGCCGGGACCGGCGCCAACTCGACTGCCGAGGCTATCGAGCTTACGCGGTTCGCGCACGAAGCCAGGGCCGACGCCTGTCTGTTGGTGACACCGTACTATAATAAACCTACGCAGGAAGGTCTTTATCGGCACTACAAGGCAATTGCCGAAGCCGTGCCGATCCCGCAGATCTTATATAACGTACCGGGACGGACAGCATGTGATATGCAACCGGCGACCGTTATCCGGCTAGCGCCTATTGCGAACATTGTGGGTATCAAGGAGGCGAGTGCGGAGATCGACCGCGTCCCGCAGATTACCGAGGCCTGTGGGGATTCGATGGCGGTATACTCGGGCGACGACGCCACGGCGTTGGACCTGATTCTGGCTGGCGGCAAGGGGGTCATCTCGGTAACGACCAATATCGCCCCGCGGCAAATGAGTGAGATGTGTAAGGCCGCACTGGAAGGAGATGAAGCGGGCGCACGCACCATCAACGACCGTCTGATGGACGTGCACAAGACGCTGTTCGTGGAATCCAATCCTATTCCGGTTAAATGGGCGCTGAAGGAAATGGGGTGGATCGAAGGTGGCATTCGCCTTCCATTAACGCCGCTTGCCGACAAACACCACGAGACGGTGCGGCAAGCGCTGCAGCGTGCTGGGATATTGAAATAGACCTATGCACACCTTGGTGGTCTTCACGGTATGAAGAGCACAAACTTGATACGATGCCTCATCTGCCTCTTGCTTATAGCGATGATGGTTGGATGCGGCGGCGGCAAACGCGGCAAAAAGATCGATTACGACTCCGCGAAGACGCTACCCCCGTTAGAAATCCCACCCGACTTAAGCAGTCTGCCACCCGATGCACAATCCTCGGGTACGGCGCTGCCACCAGGTTCCGCGACCTACTCCAAGTTCGAGGAGGAACAGACGGAGCGCGGCACCGGGCCGCAAGTCGCAGGTCTACTCCCGCAATTTGAGAACGTTCGCCTTGCGCGCGCCGGCGCAGCGCGCTGGCTGGTGGTGACCGCACCGGCAGAAAAGGTGTGGCCGCAGTTGCCGGTGTTTCTGGACAAGATGGGTTTGCGCATCAAAAGAGAGCGACCCGACACGGGAATCATCGAGACCGATTGGGCGGAAAACCGGGCGAAGGTCGCCAGTCCTATCGAGAGATTTTTCTCCAAGATTACGGGGCAAGGCCTTGGCACAATGCTGCGCGACAAATACCGTATACGCTTGGAACGCGGTGAGCAGCCCGGCACCACGGAGATCTATCTGACCCATCGCGGCATGGAACAATTTTTTGTCGATCAAATAGCGAACCCGGCGCCAACCGGCGAGCAGTACCAAAAGGGGAGGTGGAAAACGCGTCCGTCCGATCCGGAGCTAGAAGCGGAGATGCTACGTCTCCTTATGGTGCATTTAGGGGTCGCGCGCCCGAAGGCGGATACCATCGTGGCGAAGGTGAAAGACGCGCCGGAACGTGCGAGATTGAGTCGCAATGAAAAAGGTTATTCCGCGCTGAATCTATCTGATAGTCTCGAGCGCGCCTGGCGTCGTGTCGGCTTATCGTTGGACCGCATCGGCTTTACGGTCGAAGATCGTGACCGTACAACGTGGACGTACCATGTGCGTTATATTGACCCGGAGGCAGAGACCACGAAGAAAAAGAAGAAGAAAAAGAAAAAGGGGACGTCTAATAGCGCGGAGTATCAAGTCGCCCTGAAGGCAGTCGACTACGGCACCACGGTCGAGGTCCTGAATAACAATGGGGTACCGGATGCGTCGAACACGAGTGAACGAATACTGAGCCTGCTGTACGAACAGCTGAAGTGACAATGGTAGGGCGCGCCTGACTACAACGAGACTCGCGCTGTGTTTTGCATACCTCGGTAGCAGTGGCGGGGGCCACGTTGTGCTCGTCGAAGGTGCTGGTAAAGGGCTCATCGTAACAACACCGCTTTTTGTTATTCTGGCTGGTGCACCGCCGAGCGTGCCGCGTCGTTGTTGCTCCGCACCGCAGCCTTGCAGTGAGCGCGGTTTGACCCGTGCAGATCCATGACGGTGTCGAAATCGCAAGCCCGCGCTGATCACAAACTGGAGCCGCGCCATATCTCGCATCTGCGTGGTGCACCGGCGTTGTCGACGTTTCGTCGAGAGCGGCTGCTGCGGGAAATGCGTTCACATATCCCCGATTTGCAGCAGGTAGATGCCGAATACTGGCACTTTGCCGCGACCACCGGCCCATTGGATGCCGATGAATCCGAAGCCCTCCGTCGGCTGTTGACCTATGGTCCGCGCTGCGAGCAATTCCCGCCGCGGAGCGGGTTGATACTCGTCGTACCACGGGTGGGAACCATCTCACCATGGGCCAGCAAGGCGACAGACATCGTCCATCACTGCGGTCTGCAACGGATCACACGGCTGGAGCGCGGTATCGCCTGGTATTTCGTCAAAGCAGACCAGGATCCATTGACCGCGCTGGAGCGCCAGCACCTGCTACCGCGGATTCATGACCGCATGACGGAAACTGTGTTAGCGAGTTTCGAACAGGTGGCCGAACTGTTTCGCGACGCCGTGCCAGCACCGCTTTCGGTTATTGACATACTGACGGGGGGACACGACGCGCTTGCGGCGGCAGATCGGGAACTGGGCCTGGCGTTGTCGCCGGATGAGATGGATTACCTGGTAGAGCATTTCACGCGCAGCCGGTGCAACCCAACGGACGTGGAACTGATGATGTTCGCCCAGGCAAACTCCGAGCACTGTCGCCACAAAATCTTTAACGCCGATTGGATTATCAACGGGCGGAAACAGAATGCCTCACTCTTCGCCATGATCCAGGATTCGCACAAGCGCAGCCCGCGGGACACGCTGGTTGCTTACAAGGACAATGCCGCCGTCGTGCAGGGCTTTCGTATTAGGCGCTTTTTTCCGGATCCCGCGTCGAAGCAGTACGCTTATCATGAAGACGACACACCGATCCTTATGAAGGTCGAGACCCATAACCACCCGACGGCCATCTCCCCTTATCCGGGAGCGGCCACTGGTTCCGGCGGTGAGATCCGCGATGAGGGTGCAACCGGGCGCGGGGCCAAGCCCAAGGCAGGCATCACCGGCTTCTCGGTGTCCAATTTGCTGATCCCCGGCGCCGTGCAGCCCTGGGAAACGGATTACGGCAAGCCGGATCGGATCGCCAGTGCCCTCGAGATCATGCTCGAAGGACCCATCGGGGGTGCCGCGTTTAACAACGAGTTCGGTCGTCCCAACATCGGCGGTTATTTCCGAACCTTTAGTGAAACCGTCGCCGGTGAAGTACGCGGCTACCACAAGCCCATCATGTTAGCAGGCGGCATCGGCAACATCCGTGCGCAACATGTGCACAAGTGCGATCTCGCTGCCGGCGCAAAGCTCATCGTGATCGGCGGTCCCGCCATGCTGATCGGTCTGGGCGGTGGTGCGGCCTCAAGCATGGCGAGCGGTAGCAGTGTGGAGGATTTGGACTTTGCCTCGGTGCAACGCAGCAACGCGGAAATGCAACGACGTTGTCAGGAGGTGATCGATCAGTGCTGGGCATTCGGGGAGGAGACTCCCATCCTGGCAATCCACGATGTCGGGGCAGGCGGTCTATCGAATGCGTTTCCAGAGCTTGTCAACGGCGCCGGCCGCGGTGGGCGCATGGACCTGCGAGCCGTACCCAATGATCAGCCCGGCATGTCGCCGATGGAGATCTGGTGTAACGAGGCGCAAGAACGCTATGTACTGGCGGTGGCGACGACAGGTCTTGCGCGCTTCCATGGCCTGTGTGAGCGCGAGCGTTGTCCTTATGCCGTCATTGGGGAGGTGACGCAAGACCAACGCCTGGTGCTCGAGGACAGCTACTTTGCGGTCGCGGGCACCGCGGCGGCCAGCGCCAACGAGCCACGAGTGACGACGCACGACGCGCAAACCAAGCCGATTGACCTTGAGCTTTCGGTGCTGTTCGGCAAGCCGCCGAAGATGTTACGCGATGTCAAACGAATCAAGCGTAGACTGTCCAAGTTCAAGACACGTGGTGTTGATCTTAGAGAGGCGGCTTATCGGGTGCTCCAGCTACCGGCGGTAGCGAATAAGACCTTTCTGATCACAATCGGAGACCGTACCGTGTCCGGTCTCGTGTGTCGCGACCAAATGGTAGGCCCATGGCAGGTGCCGGTGGCCGATGTCGCGGTTACCGCAAGTGGGTACGACGGTCACGCCGGTGAGGCCATGGCCATTGGTGAACGCACCCCGCTCGCTTTGATCGACGCCCCGGCGAGCGGCCGTATGGCTGTGGGCGAGGCCTTGACGAATCTCGCAGCGGCGCGCATCGAAGCGCTTCCGGCCGTCAAGTTATCCGCCAACTGGATGGCAGCGGCCGATCATGCGGGCGATGACGCCGCCTTGTACGATACCGTGCGTGCGGTAGCAACGGAGCTTTGCCCGTCGCTCGGTATTTCCATTCCGGTGGGCAAGGACTCGCTCTCGATGAAGACGGTGTGGGAGGATGCACAAGGCGAGCAGCGGCAGGTGACCGCGCCGCTGTCGCTCATCGTCTCTGCGTTTGCCCCGGTCATCGACATACGCAAGACGCTGACGCCACAATTGCGGACCGATCGCGGCGACACGGATCTCGTTTTGATCGACCTTGGAAAAAAGCGCAATCGACTGGGCGGCTCGGCGCTCGCTCAGGTCTACAAGGAAATGGGCCGCAAGGCGCCGGATGTGGACGATCCCCGCGTGTTGCGGTTGTTCTTCCATGTCATCCAGGCCCTTAATGAGCTCGGATTCCTGATCGCCTATCACGATCGCTCTGATGGCGGCTTGTTCGCCACGATTTGCGAAATGGCGTTTGCGGGACACACCGGTGTACGCATTGACCTCAGTGCGCTCGGGCGCGATCCAGTGGCCGCACTTTTCAACGAGGAACTTGGTGCAGTATTGCAGATTCCCCGCGAGCGCCAACGCGGTATCTTCGGCGCGTTGGAGAAAGCGGGTCTCAGACGTCACGTTCACGTCATCGGTACGCTGGCGGATGACGATTTTGTTACCTTAACGCGCAGCGGACGGATCGTACTGCGCGAGTCGCGCATCGACCTCCAGCGAGCCTGGTCGCAGACCACGTTTCATCTGCAGGCGCTTCGAGACAATCCGCAGTGCGCACAGGAGGAATATGATCGTATTCTCGATGTCGCAGATCCCGGTTTAACAGCGGCGTTGTCGTTTGATCCGTCCGAAAATGTCGCAGCACCCTTGATTCTAAAAGGGGAACGACCCCGTATCGCCATTCTGCGCGAGCAAGGGGTTAACGGCCAAGTGGAGATGGCGACAGCGTTTGTTCGTGCCGGGTTCGTCGCCGTCGATGTGACCATGAGCGATATCATGGCAGCCCGCGTAACGCTGAAGGATTTTAAAGGTTTGGTTGCCTGCGGGGGTTTCTCATTTGGCGATGTCCTCGGTGCGGGCGAGGGCTGGGCCAAGTCGATTCTCTTCAACCGTCGTGCGCACGATGAGTTCGCGGCATTTTTCTCGAGAGCGGATACGTTCGCGCTTGGCGTGTGTAATGGTTGTCAGATGATGTCCAATCTTTGTGAGCTCATACCTGGCGCCGGGCGCTGGCCGCATTTCGTGCGCAATCAATCGGAACAATTCGAGGCGCGCGTGTGTATGGTGCAGATCCCGGAAAATCCTTCGGTTTTCCTCAAGGGCATGACAGGTTCCATGCTTCCCATTGTGGTAGCCCACGGCGAGGGGCGCGCGGAGTTTCGCGAGGAACGCGACATCCAACAGCTCATACTGGATCAGTTGGTGGCGTTGTGCTTTGTCGATAACCGTGGCGAGCTGACGCAGACCTATCCTTATAATCCCAATGGTTCACCGCACGGTATTACCGGCCTCACTACACCCGACGGACGCTTCACCATTCTCATGCCGCACCCGGAACGGGTATTCCGAACGGTCAGCAATTCGTGGCATCC
>JBHIDJ010000094.1:0-12135 GCA_046760105.1 Acidiferrobacterales bacterium
GGAGCCGCCGGTGAGGTGTTTGAGGAGAAATGTTCTGACACGCTGAAGTGCATCCCGGTGCGCTGTGCGGTCATAGCCCAGCGTGGCTCCTTTCGCGGGTGACTTGTACAAGTTCTCTGTCTCTGCGTAATAGCTACGTTCGCCCGCTGCCGGATTGTCAAAGTCGTGATGAGCATCGGGGTACACCTTCAGGGTGATGGAATTCGGGCTGCTAGCCCCGTTCCTAGCCATCGACTCACAGCGCGCTGCTGGCGACCAGTCATCTTTTTCGCCGATTAGAACAAGCACCGGTGCATAAAACTCACCGCTGGCTGTGCTGCCGCAATCGGGAGAAATGGCCACCACCGCCTGGAATCTGTCGTCGTAAAACTGTTGCGGTCCCCGGATCAGCACCGACGCCAGCGCCGCCCATTGCGACCAACCCATCACGGCGATGCGCTCCGGTTGGACAAACGGCTGCGTGCGCAGATAGGCCAGCGCCGCGTAAGCATCCGGAACGATAAAACGAGCATTAGCGCGCGCGTTGTTGATCAAATGGGTGCAGTAGTCTGTCAACCCACGTGGGCCCAAGCTATCGACCTGCAGGACTAGGTAGCCCCAATCCGCAAGTGTGCGAGCCCAGTCACCGTGATGCGATTGGATCCCCCGGCAGCCGTGCAGCAACACCACGGCCGGAAAAGGTCCCGCGCCAGCAGGCTTGTGCAGCAATCCCGTCAACGGCGTGGCCGGCCTGGGTACAAGCGCAATTCCTTGGGCGCTCGCTCGGCTTAGCGCAAACGGCGTCGGTACCGCACCAGCGGCGCTAAACTTGACCGATTCGACTACGCCCTCAGGCGCTGGGCTTGAGTGCTCGACACCTGTCAGGCCTAGGCAGCCCACGGCTGCTAGCACGACGATCCCTGTTGACGAAAACCAACGCTTGCGTTCGGCGAATTTCGAGATCAGCACGATCCGCCGCTGCAGCGACGCATTATCTTTGCAACCGAGGGTAACAAGCGCCGGGCGTCGCGGGGGCTGTGCAACATGCTGAAGCACTTTGATAATGGTAAGGCCGTAGTCTCGTTGCTCAGCTGGACGGGTGTGTACCAGCACCAGCGCGTCGCAGGCGAGCTCACGATCGGATCGCATGCGTGCGAACGCGAACCATATCATCGGGTTCCACCAGTGTACGGCCTGCAGTGCCGTCAACAACCAATGAATGGCCACATCGTGGTGTTTGACGTGCGCAAGTTCGTGCAGGAGCACGAAACGTAGTTCGCGTCGGCTCAATGTGGCACAAAGCTCGGCTGGCAGCAGCACGGTGGGGTGCCACCAACCCACCAACGCCGGGCTGGTTGTGCTATTGGCCTTGACCACGCGCAGACGTTGTGCCACTTGCATTTGCCGCTTGCAGCGTTCGAGCATACACAAGAGTGCGGGATCGACCACATCCGGTAGTGCCGCAACTTTTCGGCGAAGGCGTCTGTTTGCCGCAACCATCCACGTCAAGTACGCGATCATGCCTAAAAGCCAGACAAGCACGATGGCGTGCTGCCAATCCAGCGAAGCAAGTGGCTCAGCTGTCTCGGGCAGTGGCGTGCTGCGTGCAGGAACGGCGGCGGGGGCGATCGCGGCAGGCTGAAGCGCCCGCATCGCCACCGTTGCAGCGGTGGGTTTGTGTTCCAGTAGATTGAAGATGCTCAACGGACTTGCGGGAACGGTCGGCAGCAGCAGGCGAACCACGACCAACGACCAAAGCGCATAACGCCAACCGGCTGACAGCCAGCGACCGAACAGCACCTGCGCGAGCAGCACCAGAGCAATAAGCACCGACGCCTGCCACGAGGTGTAAATCAGCCAAGCGAGCAGCAAGTTCGGAAGGTCGGGCGTCATGGCGATCACGTGCGTTTGTTGTCGAGCAGTCGCTTTAGGTGTTCGATCTCCTTGCGCGACAGCTCAGTTTGTTCCACCAGATGCATTAACGCTTGCGACGGGTCGCTGTCGAATAGGCGCCGTAGAAAGGAATGGCTGGCGTGCTTTATGTACTGCTGGCGCGTGACCCGGGGTCGATAGAGATAACGATTACGATCAACCGTAAAGCTTAGGGCCTCTTTTTTCACCAGCCGGCCGAGCATCGTCTTAATCGTGCGCGGATGCCAGTCGCGCGTACGGGCGAGTCGCTCGACCACTTCGTTGGCAGCGATAGGCGATTGCGCCCACACCACCTGCATGACTTCCCACTCGGCGTCCGAAATATTTGGAACGGGGCTCATAGCATGCGCTTCAAGTGATTACATGTGTAATCTATTACGATTGTAATCAAATTGCAGCCCTGCGGTCAACCCTTGAGGAGTTAGCACAGAAGGCCTTAGCGGCTGGTGCGTTTAGCTTCGACGCTTGGCGAAGAAATGCTTACACCGCGCGATCACGGTTCGTATGTCATCCGCGGTCACGTCGAGGTGTGTGACCAATCGTGTGGTTTTGCCAGAAACAATCAGGATCCCGTGTTGGCGCAAAAACTTGGTCAGTGGGTCGCAGTGGTTTTGGTTCATAGACACAAACACCATATTGGTCTGCACTTCATGTGGATCTACTTCTAGCTCGTCGACAGACGCTAGGCCGTCTGCCAATTGCCGGGCATTCGCGTGATCCTCCGCCAGTCTTTCGACATGATTATTGAGTGCGACAAGGCCGGCGGCGGCCAGTATACCGGCTTGGCGCATACCACCACCCAGTACCTTACGCCACCGGTGAGCTCGCTTTATCAATGCCTCGGTGCCACAAAGTACAGACCCCACGGGAGCACCGAGTCCTTTCGATAAACAGAAAGCAACACTATCGAACTGCTGTGCTATCTCGCGGACCGGGATATTTAGCTTGACCGCGGCGTTGAATACTCGTGCCCCGTCGAGATGTAGACTGAGCCCGTGTCGCTTGGCGAACGCCGACGCCTGTTCAATGTATTCCAGCGGCAAGACTTTGCCATCCTGTGTATTCTCTAGGCAAAGCAACCGCGTGCGGGCGAAATGGTTGTCATCGGGCTTGATTGCATTGGCAACACTTTCCAAATCCAATGTCCCATCAACCTCAAACTCGAGGGGTTGGGGTTGTATGCTGCCCAAGACTGCGGCGCCACCCCCTTCACGCATATAAGTATGCGCTTGTTGGCCGACAATATATTCGTCACCGCGTTCACAGTGGCTGAGCAACGCCACTAGGTTGCACTGTGTGCCGCTTGGTACAAATAGTCCCGCTTCAGTGCCTAGCACCTGGGCTGACCGCGCTTGCAGTTCATTGACAGTGGGATCATCGCCGAAGACGTCGTCACCAACTACGGCGTCTGCCATCGCGGCTCGCATCGTCTGGGTGGGTCTGGTCACCGTATCGCTGCGCAAATCGATTATTTTCATCTTAGCCTCATTGTTGTTTCGTTCGACGACGTCTGTTTACTAATGCAATACCTATCAAGATTAGTGTCAAGGCGGCAAGCGCGTGCCAGCTCGGCCGCTCAGCCAATAGTGCCATGCCCCATACTACGCCTAATGCCGGGACCAGATAGTTGACCTGCGAGACAAATGTGGCACCCGTCGCCTTGATGAGACGAAGATATATCAGCGCCGCAACAGCGGTAGGAAGTAGACCAAGCATAATCATGGCGCCGAGCGACTCAAGCGACGGTGACAAACTCCAGGGGCGTTCATAGGCCAGCGCCATGGGCAACATGATTAACGCTCCGGCCAAGGTTGAACCCGCTGCTAAGACACGTCCCGGTATATACACGTGGCGCCTGACGAAGATGTTGGTCACGGCGTAGCAGAGCGCACCAAGCAACACCGCTAACTCATAAGGGACGTCGGTGTGCAGTCCTGTCAGCGACTGCCACCCGACTAGGATTATGATACCGGCAAGACCGACGAATATACCTATTAGGCGTCTGACGGTTAGGGGTTCGTCATGGACGAACAAATGGGCCAGTAGGGCAGTAGTAATTGGCACGATTCCCATGAGAATAGCCGCTAGACCGCTATCAATACGCAGCTCACCCCAACTAATTAAGGTATAGGGCAGGGCATTACCAAAAAGACCAATGAACAGGCATACACCCCAGACCTTAAGGGTCATCGGTATGGAGTGACGTCCGTACACAGCAAACACGGCCAACATGATCGCTGCCAGCACCAAACGCCCGGCTGAAAGTGTCATAGGCGGAATGGTTTCTACACCCACCTTGATGAACATAAACGACGAACTCCAGATCGCCGCCAACAGAAGCAACAGCAGGAGCTCTCGCCACCCGGCAGAAAACGGCACAGCCGCTGATCGAGCACTAGGCTGGGTCATGACCACATTAGGATCTTTTGACGACAACGTTAGGTCACAATAAGGGCTGACCAGGTTGGCTGGACATGCTGCCATACGCGGGTTGGGTACCTCAACCGGTGCTCGCGGGCAGCGTGTCTTCACAAGTTTAGTGGTGATCTGTAGCGCTTGGCATGCCGACGTGAACGGCGCATACTTTATAGTGTGTCTTGTCTTCGATTTATTCTGCTGACCTGCGTCCTGGGCGCCTGGGCACCGGTGGTGACGCCCGACCAAACCGATACGCGTCTCGATATGCTATTCGAACGCCTGCGTACGACTACGGATGGAGGCGAGGGACCACGCATTACGCAGGAGATCTGGGTGATCTGGCGCGAGACCGACAACGACATCGCGGACGACCTCATGGATCAAGGGCTTCGCGACATGACGCGCGAACGTTACGATGAGGCGCTTGCTGTGTTAAACAAGGTTGTGAAGGCGGCGCCCAACTATGCGGAGGGCTGGAATGCACGCGCTACCCTGCTGTACTTGATGGGTGATTACGCCGCTTCCGCTGTGGATGTGCGGCGCACGCTCGCGCTCGAGCCGCGCCACTTTGGTGCCTGGTCGGGCCTCGGGTTGATTCACATGAGCCTGGAAAACGACACGGCTGCACTGGAAGCGTTCAAACAGGCGCTAACGCTGAACCCCCATCTCTCCGGCTCTAGGCGTAACATCGAGTTCATCAAGAAACGTCTGGAAGAAAAAATCATATAACTGCCGATGGTTGATCCGTCGCGCGAGCGGCATATGTCGCACCGATGGGCGGTGAGCGAAGCACGGTTCCCTCGAGTTATTGACGAGTTTGGTCGCATTGAACGCATGTTCTTGCGCCGGGCGGAGGACGCATATGTCAGCGACGAAGCCATCGCGCAGCAATGGCAGTCGCTAGGTTATCGGGGTCACCCCGATTTTGCCCGAGCAGTGGCGGAGTACGAACGTTTCGCCGCGCTCCTGCGAGACTTCGGCATTGTAATCGAGTTCCTGCCGAAGGACGACCGTCTTGGTCTCGACTCGATATATGTACGTGACGCGGCAGTCGTAGCCCCAGGTGGCATGATATTGGCCAACATGGGGAAACGCGCACGCGCGGCAGAGCCGAGGGTTGTGGCTGAGCACTTCAGGATGCTCGGCCTTCCAATCAAAGGCGCTATTGGTAGTTCCGGACGGCTAGAAGGAGGTGACGTTGTCTGGCTCGCCAAGCAAACTGTGGCTGTAGGTTGCGGCTATCGCACCAACGAGAAGGGGATTAGAGAGTTCAAGAGTCTCCTGGGTAGCGCGGTTGAAGCACTCATAGTGCCGCTGCCACATTGGAACGGCCCCAATGATGTCATGCACCTGATGTCCCTCATAAGCCCTGTGGACCGAGACTTGGCTGTCGTTTATTCGCCGCTACTGCCAGTGCCGTTTCGGCAGGCGCTGTTGGCGAGGGGCCTGCGGCTCATAGAGGTACCGCCCGAGGAGTTTGACAGCTTGGGTTGCAACGTACTGACCTTGGCACCTCGTCATTGCATTATGCTCAAAGGTAATTCGCGCACGCGCGCATTACTGGAACGCGAAGGCGTGGAAGTGCATGAGTTCGAGGGCAACGAGATTGCTCTTAAAGGTGGCGGTGGCCCAACTTGTCTGACATTACCTGTTATCCGCAATTAAAGCTCGCTCGCCGCGGATCACAAAAGAGGCTATGGATCTTTTAGAGCGAGGTCTGACGTGGCAACCCGTCCCTCTTGCGGTTTAATCTCACGTGGTATGCCTATTCGCATCACGACAGTGCCAAGTAGCAAGTGTGAAGTCGCAAGTGATCCCTATATGCTTTCCTTGCTACTTGTTGCTTGCCACTTGCAACTTTCGTCAAGCCCGTGGGTCGTCGATGAATATTGTTTCCTGTTTGTAAGCAACGAAGCCCATCCGTTGATAGACCTCAAGCGCCTTCGGGTGGTCGAGATTGCATGTATGCACCCAAACCCGTTTGGGTTGCTGGCACCAGGCCTGTACCACCGCCCGTTCCAGCAAGTAAGGACCGAGGCCACGACCGATGAATTCCGGCATCAGGCCAAAATAGGCCACCTCGACATCATCCTCCGTGCGCCGATCGAGCTCAGCGTAGCCTGCTGGTACACCACGCACGTAAAGCACGTACAGCTCCACCTTTGGATCGTGGATAACGGCGCGCAGGGCCTCGTCGCTCATCTTGCGACGTTCATACCAAAGCCACTGTTCGCCCACCGTGTCATAGAGGTAGCGATAAAATGAAACGGTTGGGTGCGTCGCCTGAATCACTGTGACGCCTGCCGTCGGCGGGCTGGCCAACGGGCGTGCCGGCGGCTGCCGCATCTCAAGGTAGGTGGTCACCACCTTGAGTTTGCCCGCTGATACCGCTGCCGCCTGCCCGGACCCTCTGCTCGTGTGTTCGGAGTCAGTCATCACGCTTTAGCCAGCGGGACATGACAATGCGCGGTTCGACCCGGTAGCCGAGGCGCTCATAAAAGCTCCGCACCGCATCGTTGTCGTCACGAATCATGAGCTCGACCTTCCGAATGCCGTGGCCGGCCAGCCAGTCTTCGGCATGGCGGACCATCGCCCGAGCAAAGCCTTGACCCTGCAATGTCGGTTCGACCGCGAGATAGTACATCCAACCACGATGTCCGTCGCTACCCGTCATGACCGTGGCTACCAATGTTGCGGGCGGCCCGTTGCCTTGGTGAAGCCCCACGAAGAGCTCGCTGCTGGCGGTCTGGCGGCAGAGCGCAACGTCCTTCGCCGGATCATTCCATGGGCGCAGCAATCCGCAGGCATCCCACAAGGCGACGACCGTGTCGAAATCGGAATTTTTGTAGGGGCGGATTTGCAGCAAGCTAGTGTAACCTGCGACGGCCATAGGCATTATGCCGGTAAGCACGCGCAGCACAAGCCACCGCGTGAGCGATTATTGTGATGGTTTTCGCTGATATTTATACTGTTGGTTCCCGCAGCAGATGGTCTCGCAACGCATCTTGACGGTTTTTTGTATTCTCGTCCGCTTGCGCAGTTACGATAGCGAGCAATCACTTATGTCGCTGCGAATTTTGTTGACGGCGAGGAGAGCACAACCGTGAAAGAAGTTATGATTATCGATGGTGTGCGCACCCCTATCGGCAAGCATGGTGGCGGGCTCGCGAGTGTGCGCCCCGACGACCTGCTGGCCTGTACCTATAAGGCACTCATGGAACGCATCGGAGTGGATCCGGCATTGCTCGACGATGTGTACGCAGGATGCGGCAATCAAGCCGGTGAGGATAATCGGGACGTCGCGCGTATGTCGGTGCTGTTGGCCGGGTTTCCGGTGCATGTGCCTGGTGTGACGGTCAACCGTAATTGCTCCTCTGCGCTCGAAGCCGTGAACCAGGCGGCCAAGTCCATTATCGCTGGGGAGGGCGGCGTATACATCGGCAGTGGGGTCGAGTCCATGAGCCGCGCGCCTTGGTGTATACCAAAACCCGAACGGGTGCCAACGACGCGGGTGCCCGTCGTACACGACACCACCGTCGGTTGGCGTTTCAATAATCCAAAAATGGATGAGCTGTATCCCATTGTGAGCCTCGGTGAGACGGCCGAAAACATCGCCGCCGAAATGAACATCACCCGCGAGGACCAGGACACGTTTGCCCTCGAGAGTCACCGGCGGGCAATCGCAGCGATTAATGAGGGGAGATTCAAAGACGAGATCGTGCCCGTGGATGTGCCGAGCCGCAAGGGCTCACCCAAGATCGTCGATACCGACGAGCACCCACGGTATAGAAAAGTGAACGAACGTTATGAGCTCGCCACGAGTCTCGCAGAGCTGGCGGCGCTGCACCCCGTGTTCGAGAAGGATGGCTCGGTAACCGCGGGCAATTCCAGCGGCATTAACGATGGCGCGGCAGCGGTGTTACTCACCAGTCGCGAGAGCGCCAACGAGTTGGGGCTTAGGCCGATGGCCCGTTGGCTCGGTTCGGCAGTGGCGGGCGTGGACCCCGGCGTTATGGGTTATGGACCCGTACCTGCTACCCGCAAGCTGCTGCAGCGTTTAGGCTTGACGCTCGATGACATCGCGCTTATCGAGATCAATGAGGCGTTCGCGGCACAGACGCTGGGTTGCATGCGCGAGCTCGGGATGCGGCACGAAATAACCAACGTCAACGGCGGCGCGATTGCACTAGGGCATCCCACCGGCTGCTCGGGTGCGCGCATTCTGGTAACGCTGCTGCACGAGATGAAGCGCCGCGCGCCCGAGGCCGGGCGGCCGTTCTACGGGCTCGCGACCTTGTGTGTTGGCGTCGGCATGGGGGTCAGTACCCTCGTCGAGTGGATGGGCGAGTGAGCGCAATGGAGCGACCGCTTTCGGGCATCCGTCTCGTTGGTCTGGAGCAGTACATGGCAGGCCCTTACTGCACCATGCTACTGGCCGATGCGGGCGCTGAGGTGATCAAGATCGAACGTCCAGGAACCGGTGATCCGCGCCGTGCAATGCCACCCCTGGTCGAGAAGAACGGGCTAAAAAAAGCAGCGGGCTTCATGGGCTATAACCGCAACAAGAAAAGCCTGGCGCTCGATTTTCGCAACGAAAAAGGACAAGAAATATACCGGCGACTCGTCGCCCAGGCAGATGTCGTCGTTGAGAACTTGCGTCCGGGCTCCATGGACCGGTTGGGGTTGGGTTACCAGGCATTGCGGGAAGACCATCCGCGATTGGTGTACGCTGTGATCTCGGGTTTTGGTCGACTGCCAGGCTATGAGGGCCCGTACAGCGATCGTCCCGCCTTCGATATCGTCGCCGAGGCGATGAGCGGCATTATGCATTTGGTCGGATTCGAGGATAAACCACCGTCGTGGACGATCTATGGTATGGCAGACATTTACAGCGGCATGGTGACGGCCTATGGCATTATGCAAGCACTGTTTATGCGCAGCCGCACCGGTCGTGGGCAGCTTGTGGACTCGGCTATGTATGACAACATGCTGTCGTTAAATGAGGCGATGGTGGCGCTATACTCGGTCGCCGGTCAATCGCCGCATCGGGGGCGCCCCAGGAACGCCTATCCGCGCGGCGCCTATAAAGCGAAAGATGGTTATGTCGCTGTTAACGTTCCCGACGAGCGTATCTGGCGCCGGTGGTGTGAAACCATGGCGCGGCCTGATCTGGTCGACGACCCGCGCACGAATAGCGGTACGGCGCGCTCGCAGAACCGCCAATACGTTGATGATGTGATCGAGCAGTGGTTCGCCGGCCTGACGCGTGATGAAGCGGCAGGCAAGCTCAACGACGCGGGCGTACCGACAGGGCCAGTGCACACAGCGGAAGATGTGTTTGCCTGTCCGCAGGTCAAGGCGCGTGGCATGCTGCTGCAAGTGCATGACCCAGATGTAGGCGACTACCGGTTTGCGCGCACGCCGCCGCACCTCTCGGCCGCGCCCGAGCTACCGGCGGAACCTGCACCCAACCTCGGCCAGCACACGCACGCGATATTGCAGGATCTCTTGGGCTATAGCGCACAACAGATCGACGAGTTAGTTGCTCAGGGGGTGGTTGGCGTTAAGTAGCACTATGGGTGCATTCAAAAAGACTCAACGCGAAGGCGCAAAGACGCAAAGAGATTTTGAATTGCTTGAATAACTTTGCGTCCCTTTGCGCGTTTTTGCGTTGAGTGGTTTGACCGAAGCCACACACCGCCCAGGGTGAGATCCCATCTCGCGCCGAAAGAGAGACCAACAGGTCTTCCGGATGCGACGTCATAGCGGCCGAGCCACGTGATCGCGCTGCGTCTTGTAGGCGCCGTTCGGTACCACTGCCAGCATAGGCGGCGACCAGTCCGCACTCATGCGGAGATGTCCGCGATGGCCTCGTCGATCGCCGGGGCTAACTTGTCTATGATCTCGACGACATGACTCTCATCGATGATAAACGGTGGGGCAAGAAGGATATGGTTACCGAGCCGCCCATCGATGGTGCCGCTCATGGGATAGCACATGAGGCCGCGATCCATGGCTCGGCGTTTGATGGCGGCGAACAGATGGGCATCGGGATCAAACGGCTCTTTTGTTGCCCGGTCAATCACCAGTTCAAGACCTCTAAACAGACCGCGGCCGCGGATGTCACCGATGTGCGGGTGATCGCCAAGACGGTCCTGCAGCCCGGCAACCAGTCGCTCACCTTGTCGGCATACGTTGTCGAGCAGATTTTCTTCGCGTATGAGCTTTTGCACCGCAAGCGCGGCGGCACAGGCGGTGGGGTGTCCCATATAGGTGTGGCCATGTTGGAAGAATCCCGAGCCATCCCGTATCGCGTCATGGATCTTGCCGGTCACCAGCAAGGCGGCGATGGGCTGATAGCCGGCACCGATGCCTTTAGCGACGGTGACCATGTCGGGTTGAATGCCTTCCTGTTCACAGGCGAACAGGGTGCCGGTGCGTCCCATACCGCACATCACTTCATCGAGGATGAGCAGTACGTTGTAGCGGTCGCAGATCTCACGGATACGTTTGAAGTAACCAGGCACGGGTGGCACCGCGCCTGTGGTCGCGCCCACCACAGGCTCAGCAACAAAAGCCAATACCGAATACGGGCCCAACTCCTCGATCTTCGCTTCGAGCTCATTGGCGACGCGCAAGCCGTAGTCCTCCTCACTCTCGTCTTCACGCTGGCCGCGATAGGCATAACAGGGCGAGATGTGGTGTGACTTGACGAGCAGCGGCTCGAACTTACGGCGTCGCCACTGGTTACCGCCGACGGCAAGCGCACCCAATGTGTTACCGTGGTAGCTTTGGCGGCGCGCGATGAAATGACGCCGCTGCGGTTCACCGGCTTCGAGGAAGTACTGTCTTGCGAGCTTTAGCGCAGCCTCGGTAGCTTCGGATCCCCCACAGACAAAATAAACCCGTTCAAGTCCTTTCGGTGCGGACTCGATAAGCACATCCGCCAGTTCCTCCATCGGCTCGTTGGTGAAAAACGAGGTATGCGCATAGGGTATGCGGTCGAGTTGCTGTTTGATCGCCCGTATGACGGCGGGATGGTTGTGTCCGAGGCACGACACCGCGGCGCCGCTCGATGCATCGAGGTAGCGTTTACCGTCAGCATCAATGATATAAGCGCCGTCGCCGGACGCGACGAACGGCAACGTCATGCGTGTATGGCGGTGAAACACGTGATTCATTCGAGGTACTCCTGAGGGACCAAGCTGATGGGTAAGCAGCATCCATGACCGTTGCCGAATGTTAACGTGGTGTTTGTTTCGGAGCCAACTGCGAGTTGGTTCGGTGAACGCAAGTCGCCTACGGATCGGACTTGATCAGGAGCACGTTGGTGCGCACATCTGCTGTCTGTCGCCATCGACCGGCTGGAAAACGACGGTGGGCAGGAATGACATATCATTCGGGCCTGTATGACCCACAGCTTATATAAGTATCTGCTAATAGTCCCCGCAGTCCCTATCTGACCCGGGTGCGGGACCGCATGGCTGGTGTTGTATTTCGAACGGACAGTGTTATAGTGATCCGACTCGCACCGGCGAGACTTCCCGCGTGTTCAGCCCATCTGCAAAGGGCAGGCAGCGGGACATAGATAGCGACCAAAGGGTCGAAAATCATTCGAATAACTCGGCTCGTTCCCATTGAATTTAGGAGGATTAATATGTCAGCTCATCTCAAGAAATTAACCACTGCTGTCGCCAGCGCACTGCTGGTTGCCGGTGTGTCCCTCGCCGCCTCGATGGTTCCATCGACGGCATGGGCACAGGGAAAAACCTTTATCACCATCGGTACCGGTGGACCGACCGGCGT
>JBHIDJ010000095.1:0-12055 GCA_046760105.1 Acidiferrobacterales bacterium
GCCGGGTAGCCATGTACGGACGGGATAACCGCTGAAAGCATCTAAGCGGGAAGCCCCCCTCAAGATGAGATTTCCCTGGACCTGCGAGGTCCCTGAAGGTTCGTCGAAGACCACGACGTTGATAGGCTGGGTGTGGAAGTGCAGTAATGCATGAAGCTAACCAGTACTAATTGACCGTGAGGCTTGACCATATAACACCCAAAAGGTCTGGTGTGGCTGTGACCGGCCAGAAAGCCTTGACCGCTTCCCAAGTTGTTTGCCTTGTGGTGAGTAGGACAAGTGACGAGTAGCAAGAAAGGCCCACAGAACCTGCCACGTTGCTACTTCGTGCTTGCGAGTTACAACTCGCCGAGAGGTGATACCGTTTTGCCTGGCGGCCATAGCGAGTGGGAACCACCCGATACCATTCCGAACTCGGAAGTGAAACTACTCAGCGCCGATGATAGTATGGGGCCTCCCCATGCGAAAGTAGGTCACCGCCAGGTTCTTAATTGTGACCCCTGCAAGGCGTTGCGGGGGTTTTTATTGTCAAGTCTGTTTTTCTGTAACACGTTGCATAGGCTTAAGGTGATGACAGCTGTGCTGTGATACGATAAATCTCACTGAGGGAATTTCTATGTTCGAACATGATCAAAAGATCGTTCAACGATTGCTTGTGGAGAGCAACGATTTCAAAGACCTTTATCAAAAACACCAAGAGCTCGACGAAAAGGTCGATAAAGCCGGGCTCGGCGTTTTGCCGCTGGACGACGTGACTCTCGAGAAAATGAAGAAGCAAAAGCTCTTGGTCAAAGACAAAATGGCACTGATGATTGAGAAGTACAGACGGAGCCACGGATCGACTCAGTGATGTGTCCCAATGAGGGGACCAGTGCTGGCGCGAGACTAAGTTTAGGGAGTTGATCGATGTCAATGGCATTCGGACTAAGACGGTTTCTTGGCGATATTCGATCTCACCGTGAACGTTTCCGCCAGTTCTTTGGCATAGTCTTTATTATCCTCGTGAGCATCGCCGGCAAGCCGAGGTATTGGCTATACTTTGCGGGTGCTGCGTTCATTATTGTGGGCATGGTGATTCGCCTGTGGGCCTCGGGTCACGTGATAAAGAACAAAGTTTTGGCCACGACTGGACCTTATGCGTTTGTCCGACACCCCCTCTACGTAGGCAATCTTGCTTTATTATCTGGTTTTGCGCTCGCGTCTTCGCTGTGGTGGGCCATTCCGTTGTTGATTGGTTTTTTGTTGGCATTCTATCCTGCTTCCATCCGTCACGAAGATACAAAGCTGCATAGGAAATTTGACAAAGAATGGGAGCAGTGGAGCAAAAAAACACCGGCGCTGGTGCCGAGGTTTACCCCGTATCAGCCGGGTCAGAGGGGCAACTGGTCATTTAGGCAGAGTCTACAAGAGAATGGCGAGCCCATTATCGCTCTGTTCCTTATGTTTTGTCTGTACATGCTATACGTCAAGTTTGCTTAAACAGATCGTGACGCAAACGTTAAGCGGTCCGGGTGACCCCACTGAGGATGAGCTCCTCCAGTGGGTGAAAGACAGCATCAAAACCGGGTCCAATATTTTCAGCTATGGCTACCAAGGGCATGTCTATTTGTATCAGGGTAAAGGTCGTCGCCTCATCATTAAGGCGCCTACGGGATGGGGATTGGTTAGGCTGATCCACCGTGCGATGCTTCGCAATGAACACAGAGTGTATTCCAGACTAGCTGGCATTAACGGCATTCCCTCTAGTTACGGTCTTCTCGATGGGTGCTATCTCGTGTTGGAGTATATCGACGGACTCCCGATACGAAAGGCGGAGATTGCGGATCGCGATGTCTTTTTTGACAAACTGCTCGCTCTGATAAAGGAACTTCACAATGCTGGTGTGGCACACGGTGATCTTAAAAAGAAGGACAACGTTCTGGTTATAGGGGGGCGTGAGCCCTGTGTGATCGATTTTGGAGTGGCGGTCGTCAAGAAATCAGGCTTTGCGCTGTTAAATCGTTATCTTTATAAGATTGCCCAAAGATTTGACTTTAACGCCTGGGTGAAGCTGAAAACAGACGCAAAGACTAGAGACTTGATCCATAGGGACGATGACTACTACAGGAGGACCGCTATCGAAAGGCTGGCACGCCGAATTAAGCGGACCTACGTGAAACTAAAAAGGGCGTTCATCAGTCAACGGAAGAAATACTGGTACTTCTAGCTCGCTGTAATACCCTGCTTGGACCTAGGTAGCACGCTGATTACGGGGTGCGCGTCGCGCGACGTTTCTCATCTGTTCGAGAGTCGGTGAACCAAACCCGAGGCGCTTGAAGTCACGTAGCCATGCATCGTTTCTTGTAGACATCTCCTCAATGTGATTCGACAGCGGGGGGGGCGAGAATGCTTGTGCCAGCGGCCTAAACGTGGCTTACAACGAGCGTGATCTGAGTTTTTTGTGATTGCTGCCGTTGCAGCGCGGCCACTGTCTGGAGAGTTCCTATATGCTGCTACCGGTTCTCGGAGTCGTCACCGGGTTTACATTGCTGGTCTGGGCGGCTGACCGCTTTGTAATCGGTGCCGCAGCAACTTCACGCAATTTGGGTGTGTCTCCGCTTATTATTGGTCTGACCGTCGTGGGGATCGCGACGTCGACACCAGAAATTCTGGTTTCCGCTATGGCAGCATGGCAGGGGAATACTGGATTGAGTATAGGCAACGCTCTCGGCTCCAACATCGCCAACATTGGGCTGGTTCTTGGTGTTACTGCGATCATTGCACCATTAAAAGTTCGTTCAAATACGCTGCGGCGCGAGTTTCCCGTGTTGCTCGCTATTATGCTGGTCGCCCTGGTATTGATGTTGGACGGTCATTTGGGTCAGACCGACGCCATGCTGCTGCTGGCGGCATTCGGCGTAGTCGTGTATTGGATTACAAGTCTGGGTTTGCGCTCGCGAAAAACCGACCCCATCCGAACCGAGTTCGATGCGGAAATCCCCAAAGAAATGTCCATGCCCCGTGCCCTCACTTGGTTGATCCTGGGATTGTTGATGCTGCTGATCAGTTCGCGCGTGCTCGTATGGAGCGCAGTAAGCATCGCGCAAGCGTTAGGCGTGGGCGACCTGGTCATTGGCCTGACCGTCATTGCTATAGGTACTAGCTTACCGGAGTTGGCCGCCGCCGTGGCAAGCGCGCTTCGCAATGAGCCCGATATTGCGGTGGGCACCGTTATTGGCTCGAACATGTTCAATCTGTTAGCGGTACTTGGAGTGGCTGGCTTGATACAACCAGGTTCGTTTCCGGAGCAAGTGCTTGCACGCGACTTCCCAGTCATGATCGGTTTGACGCTGGTTCTGTTCGCAACTGGCTACGGGTTTCGCGTTCCTGGACACATCAACCGTATTGAGGGCGCTGCCCTCGCAGCATGCTTTGTCTCGTATCAGGGTTTCCTTTATTACAGTGCTTCGCTGGTTCGCGGTTGAGTGCCTTCGCGCTGAAGCTTGGCAGACGCCGTCGGCGAACGCGTTGGTGCACGTTAGGTCAATGAGGTTAGAATGTTAGTCGTCGTTTACCTGCCCCGGCTGACCGGCCCACGTGTAGCGGGAATCCTGATCCACGTCAGCCTTATTTGGCGCTGCGATCGCCGTGGCGCAGTGTAAGGGCTGTGCCAAGGTTGAAACATCGGCAAAAAAGTACTATATGAAAGTTATCCCGGTGGAAAACCGGCTGCAGGATTGCCCCACAGGACGCTAGCGCTGGGGTGGCCAGAGAAGGGACGCAGCGTGGTTTTCGGGCCGGCCGAAAATGTCATTGCTTCACCCCAACCATCCAGCCGGCGTTTGCGCAGGCTAGATCCTGCTAAGACCCTGGTTGCGCGTGTGTATGTCCTGTGCGCCTCCGGAAGCGGCACGCTATTTGCAACTAAAGGATTCTATGTGGGTCTTAATTTGCATGGCCTATTAAGCTGCACGATTAGCCGATATAGTGATGGTTCATATGAGAGTTGTTAGTTCCAACATTTCGGCACAAGCCGCTGCAGATGCGACGACAGGCGCTGCGCCTAACCTGTCATCAGTTCCCGTAGCCGCAAGCGATGTGTCCCATCTGCGTCTACTGAGCTATAACATTCAAGGGGGAATCGCAACCAGCGGCTATCGCCATTACGTCACTCACAGTTGGAAGCACGTGCTCCCGGACCCCGAGCGGTTGTGTAACCTCGATCGTATTGCACGCCTCGTCCGCGATTTCGACCTCGTGGGGTTACAGGAGGTGGATGCGGGTAGTCTGCGTAGCGGGTTTATTAACCAAACCGAATATCTGGCGAGACGGGCACATTTTCCACACTGGTATGATCAGACCAACCGCAAGTTGGGAATGATCGCACAACACAGCATTGGCACTCTCAGTCGCTTGCGACCGAATGAAATAGTCGAGCACAAACTGCCAGGTATTATCCCCGGCCGTGGCATGCTAATTGTGCGATTTGGAGATAATGAGCACGGTCTGTTCCTGTTTATCGTCCACTTTGCGCTCGGCAGGCGTGCGCGTTTGCAGCAAATCAGATACGTAAGTGAATTGGTATGCGAGTGCCATCACGTGGTTCTAATGGGCGATTTGAACTGCCGGTCTAACAGCGTGGAAATGGAACTGCTGTTGAAGAACACACGACTGCGTGAACCGACTCATGGGTTGCATACGTTTCCCAGTTGGCGGCCCTACCGCAATATTGATCACATTCTCGTGTCACCATCCCTGCAGGTAAAACGTGTGCGGGCGCTTGACTATCCGTTTTCAGATCATCTCCCCATCGCGATGGACGTCGCTCTTCCCGAAGATGTGCAGCTGACCGATGATCGGGTCGCTGCCGCATGTGCCTAAGCGCTTGTTTTTGCTGGTCGGTGGCGCGGAGGTTCCAGCGAGGATAATGTGGGAAGAGCTAATACCCCGTTACACAGCGCGGAAGACTGGAAGCAGAAGTACCTCTCAAGCCTGGAACGTCTCGAGTGCAGCGAAAAGCAGTGGGCTAAGCTAGAGAAACTGTTGCGTTCGGCCATCCGCCGCCTGACTCTAGCGGCAGATGGAGTCGATCCTGTTCTAGACCATCAGCTGGCGGAAGTTCGTCGGGTGGTACGTAATGTCGACGAGAACTCAAGACTCAGTCCGCTGGTTAACGACATCTCACGAACTGTAAAACGCCTCGAACAAGAACGCTCGAAAGAAAAACGGGCTGCGCCTTCACCCAAAAATACCCCATCGGTACCGGCTTCCACAACGCATGTTTTGTTAGACATCGTTGATCGCATGCACGTTCCCGCCAGGCAGAGTTCTCGCATCAAGACTTTGCGCAAGCGCATAAATGGCGTCGAGGATGCGAAGGATTTGTCCAAGGTGATTGCGGAAATTGCAGGGTTAATGGCTCCGCATGGGTGGAAGGATGTACCTAAGACTATTGGTGACGACGGCGATAGCGTATCTCGACTTCAAGAGATCCTGCTGCAGCTGTTGGATTACATGGGTCTGCCAGAGGATTTGTTGCCCCGTGCCCGTAGGCTGGAGGAGCAGCTTAGCGGGAAGTTGGGTCACAAGGAGTTGACCACTGTAATGCAACAGATTGCCGATCTGGCCTCACAATTGCGCATTAGAGTGGATAAGGAGAAACGAGAAATTGAAGCGTTCTTTGTTCAATTAACCGACCGCTTGCAAGACTTGGGACAACACCTGCAGGTCGCACAGTCCCGACAGCGGGCATCGTTCGACAGCAGCCGGGAGTTGGACCAAGTGATGCGTAGTCAAGTTCAGGATATCGAATCCAGTGTTAATAAGGCATCGAACTTGGAGCAATTGAAACAAGCCGTGCAAGCGCGACTGGACGTGATCCGCAATGATTTGGATGTGTACCGTCGCAGCGGCGAGCAGGACCACGAGCGGATGGAGCGCGAAGTGGAAGCACTGACGCGTCGCTTGCAGGAGATGGAAAATGAGTGCACAGAGTTGCGCGAGCGCGCTAAACGAGAACACATGCAGGCCGTCAGTGACGCGCTAACCGGTATCTTCAACCGCTCCGCCTACGAGGCTCGTCTGGAGCAAGAATATGCGCGCTGGAAACGCTATAGCACACCTTTCTCCCTAATGCTTTGGGATGTTGATGGGTTTAAGGCAATTAACGACACCTACGGTCATACCGCAGGTGACAACGCGCTCAGACTGATCGCTGGGGTTCTGGAGAACAACCTGCGAGATGCGGACTTCATTGCACGTTATGGTGGAGATGAGTTCGCAGCACTGCTATCGGAGACAGATTTGGACACAGCGCTAGTCGTTGCAGAGAAAATACACCAGGCAGTCATAGACGGCCATTCCCATCATCGAGGCACTACCATCCCAATCACTCTGTCTTGCGGAGTTGCTTCAGTTCGCGAGGGGGACACACAAGAGGCCGTGTTCGAGCGCGCCGACGCTGCTTTATATCGCGCTAAACGTCAAGGCAAAAATCAGTGTGAGAGCGAAGGCGGCTGAGAAGTTGAGTGTTTACGTCTGTGACAAGTTCAGTCACGCTTACCATCAGTACGCCAATCACGTTTCCTCGTGTAGCCCTAACGTGACTTGTATCATACGATCGTAAACTAGACGATCGCTTTCGCAACGAGCGACAGTGCTCAAGCGGTGCTTGACGACGTTATCGGCGTCGATAACATGGAGCACGCGTATGCCACGCATCGTGAGGTAGTCCGAGATTAGTGAGCGGTGGCAGTTCGTCGGGTGCTTCTCCGCGCACATGACGGCAGTCACGAGCTCGTGCGCGCGTCTGATGAGTGCATTAATAGCCGTGCGGAATTCGTCTGTATCCATATGGTCGGCATACGCGCGTAGGGCCACTGGCTTCAGCGCACGGTGCGGCGAGTCAGGCCTACCTTTGCGAAAACCGCCGAGCTCGGCGCCCACCCACTGATACGTCATGCCGGCATCGGCTAAGACGTGACGCAGTGCATCGCTTTCAAATTGTGGGTGTCGGCGGGAACGTGGGTAGGCGCGCACATCGACAAGATCTTGGACGTTTGCGGACCGCAGTAAATCCAAGAGTACGTCAATGCTGCGGTTGCTGTGGCCGATGGTGTAAACGACTTGTTGTGACTCGTGCATTGACATGACCTTCGATCTTAGGCAAGTTTTCGCGTCTCCTTGTATTATAGGAAGATTGCCCCTTTGATAACGCTCTGCGTTTCATCGCGGGTGTGCCGGATTCCTTGGGTACGCGGGCTCGTTATACGTGATTGGTCTGTTGCAACGCGTCACCGGTGCAAGCGTGACGGTGAATAATAAAATCGTCGGCGAGATCGGTCGCGGACTGCTTGTGCTGGTGGGCATAGAACGCGGAGATACTGAAGAAAAGGCGGAGCGGCTTCTTAATCGATTGTTGGGCTATCGGGTATTCCCGGATGACGCCGGACGAATGAACTGGAGCCTGCAGGATATCGGCGGTGGCCTACTGCTTGTACCCAACTTCACCCTCGTGGCCGATACGCGCAAAGGCATGCGTGCAAGCTTCACGCCGGCGGCATCGCCGGTTGAAGGCAAGCACCTATTCGATCATTTGGCCAATTGTGCCCGCTCACGCCATCATGCAGTGCAAAATGGCATCTTCGGCGCCGATATGCGCGTTACTCTTACCAATGATGGCCCTGTGACCTTCTCGTTGCGGGTCTCGTGAGTCAGGCGGGCGGTGACCGAAAGTTTGCGGGCAAACAGCTGGCCCGATAGATTAATGCGACATCTAGCAGCGTTCTGGTGGCTGATGGCGGCGTGATTGCTGAGGCACAGTGGCCAACCCTGACATCATCGATGGCGCAACAACTAGAGACGGAGCAGAGAGTGCGCTGCAGACGGGGTGGCGTGGTTTTTGCGGTGCGATGGTGCGGATCTTTTACCGTCGTCGCGAGGCACACGGGATCGAAAAGATCCCCGCACACGGCCCGGTATTGCTCTGCGCAAACCATCCAAACGCGTTAGCCGATCCGATCATCATTCAGGCCTTCTGTCCCAGGATTATTCATCCGATCGCACGCTCGGGACTCTTCGATCATCCGTTAGCACGCCCGTTCCTGAAGTTGCTGCAGGCTGTGCCGATCTATCGGCGGGAAGACCCAGGGATTGACACCGGTCGCAATGTGGAATCGTTCGTCCGCTGCTATGAACTGCTCGCGGCGGGCGAGGTGCTGTTGATCTTTCCAGAGGGGCAAGCGCATTCGGATTCGCAGTTGCGTACTCTTAAAACTGGTGCTGTGCGCCTGGCGCTGGGCAGTGTTGAGACTAACGGGGTTGTACCGACAGTCTTGCCGATTGGGCTCACGTTCGGTGACAAAGGGCAGTTTCGCAGCAGCGTTTTCCTTGGGGTTGGCAATGCCATAGACCTTACAGCTCTGCCTGACGAGCAAAACGAGGATAGTGTGCGCCGGCTAACGGGATTACTTGAGGGTGGTTTGAAAGAAGTAACGCTAAACGCGGAGACTTTGGATGATATCGACCTCTCACGGCGACTGGAACGGTTTTTCGCCTTGCGTCGCGGCCGCCACCGGCGCGGTAGTTTGAAACAGCGTTTTCGTGCATTAAAAAAACTGATCCAGTCACAACAAATCCTGCGTCAGCGAGAGCCGAAGAGCGTGGCTCGTTTGGCTCGGCGGCTGGGCCAGTTCGAGCGTCTATGCCGGTACTTCGGTGTGCGTGATTATCAACTGACGTTGCGTTACCATCCGACCGTCGTTGCTCGCTTCGTACTACGCAGTTTGTTAATGTTGCTGCTGGTTTTGCCGCTCGCCGCGTGGGGTGCGATCAATTCGGCTATTCCACTGATCATTACCCACCGGTTAGTGCCACGCCTCGCCCAGGGATCACACCAGTACGACACGACTAGAATGGCGCTCGCGCTGGGAGTCTTCATCGTCGTGTGGATTGTGCAAACGGCAGCCGTCTTCTGGTTCTTCGGCGGTTTAGTGGCTATCGTTTATCTTCTGACTCTTCCGCTGACCACGGCAGCAGCTATCCTTATGCATCGGGAGAAAGACCGGATCACTGAGAACGTCCAAGGATTTTTCCTTTTCATGCGAAAAAGTAGGTTGCGTGATTACCTATTAGCGCGACGCAAGGAGCTCGAACGGGAGCTTGCACGAATGGCGCGACTATTGAAACAGTAGGCCGCACCGGAACGAGATTCGGGTTGGGCGGAGAGCGAGTGACTGGTCGCGACCATTATCTTGAGATCGTACTACGGCCGCTGGATCGATCGAGCATTCTCGATTACCTCGGTCCGGAAGCCGCTGGCGTGGCTGATCGGCTCTATATCCATGATGAGGTGGACTCCACTAACCTTTGGCTGCGCAGACAGGTAGCCGAGAGACACTTGCTATCGGGAACGGTATGCGTTGCCGAAGCGCAAACCGCGGGGCGTGGCCAACACGGTCGGTCCTGGGTCGATACACCTGGCTCTAATATCGTGCTTTCTGTGGCTTGGCGTTTTCGGGCAACCCTCGCAAACCTGATGGGCTTAAGCCTGGCGGCGGGAGTTGCCGTGGTGCGTGCACTGCGCGATTACGGCATCTCTAATGTCGGGCTTAAGTGGCCCAACGATGTCGTGTGGCAGAAGAAGAAGCTAGCCGGTTTGCTCGTCGAGTCTAACGCCGAGTCGAGTGGGGCCACTGTCGCCATAGTGGGGGTCGGCATTAATGTCTATCTTGCGGAGCGGGAGTCGGTACGGATTGAGCAACCTTGGGTAGATCTGATGCATATTGTTGACGAGGGAGTGGACCGAAATAGCGTTATCGCACTACTGATAAGGCGTCTCAATGAAATGCTTCGCACGTTTGCAACGTCGGGTTTCGAAGCCTTCCGACGCGAATGGGAGCGCTATCATGTTTTCGCCGGCCAAAGCGTGTGTCTGCGCCAGGGGGAACTTACGATCAAGGCACGCGTGCTGGGCGTCGATTCTGACGGTGCCTTGCGGGTCATCGACGAGGAGGGGCATGTCAGGGTGTTTCACTGGGGTGAGATCAGCGTGAGGTTGGACGCATGAATTTGCTGGTTGACCTTGGCAACTCCCGCATAAAATGGGCGCGCAGCGGTCCTGGAGTGTGGAGTACAGCAGCGGATGTGCTAGCAGATGATGCGATAACCGGGGTCCTTGACAGGTTATGGGGTGACATGCGTGCGCCCCAGAAAGTCGTGATTTCCAGTGTTGCCAGTGCTCAGAAGCTGGTGGATCTGCGGCAGTGGTTGGAGCAACACTGGTCGTTGCGTGCCCATGTCGTCAAGCCGGGAAGGGAGCTGCTCGGGGTACGGAATCATTACTACAACCCTACTAGTCTCGGCGTGGATCGATGGGTGGCACTCGTCGCGGCGCGCCAGCTTGCAACAGGACCGGTTTGCGTGGTGGATTGCGGCACCGCGGTGACCATGGACGCGCTGTCAGTCGAAGGGGATTTCCTAGGCGGCGTGATTTTTCCGGGTTTACGTGTGTTACGCGTAAGCTTGGTGAGCGCTACTGATGGGATAAGGGAAACATCCGGAACTGATGTGAGCTGTTTTGGCCGTTCGACGGCCGATGGCGTAGCGGCCGGTAGTGTATTTGGCCTCGCCGGCGCTATTGAACGGGTGTTAGCGGAATACAGGGACCAATTGGGTGACCGCATGGAGGTATTGATGACCGGCGCCGACGCCCGCGTCGTCTTGCCAAGGTTGAGATTAACCGTGCGGGAGATTCCCGATCTGGTGCTCAAGGGCTTGGCGTTCATTGCCGATCAGACGATATGAAGCGACTGTTCGCCTCTCTGTTAATCCTTAATATAGGGATCTTCATGTGGGGCAGCTGGCACAAACCCCCGCCTGCGGGCAGCGTCGGTGAAGCGCGCCCGCCCGTCAACACGCACAGGATGCGGCTGCTGTCCGAATCCAGCGTTACGCCGTCGGCGCCTTCGCCCGGAGACAAGCCCTCAGGCGACGCTGTCGCAATGGGGCGAGCGGGCAAGGTTTGCCTGACCCTGGGCCCCTTCGCCACGCTGGTGAGCACAGGAAGGGCAAGCCAGCGACTTAAGGGTCTGGGTATCGCTCATAAACGACGCGTGCACATTACGAAAACGATTGCCAGTTACCGTGTGTTTTTGCCGCGGTTGCACTCCCGCCAGGCAGCTGAAGAGAAGCGCCGGCAGCTAACCCGCCTGGGTTTCAAGGACCACTACATCATCGAAGAGCCTGGGATGGAGAACGCGATATCGCTGGGCGTTTTTTCAGTGAGGCAAAATGCTTGGGTACTGGTACGGAGGCTTGCGGACAAGGGAATCGGCGCAAAGCAAGAGACCGTGTACAGCACCGAAACCATATATTGGTGGGATCTTACACTCAAACGAGCGAAGTTGGTTCAGCTTAGAGGCGTGCAGTGGAAAACCCCTGCGGTGCGGCTGCAAGACCGATCTTGTCCGGCTGAATCGGCCGACACCGTCGGCCATGCTGTGGGCGGCCACGACCCCAGGGTTGGCGCCCGTGAGGCGTGGATGGTGGCTTTGGCCGGCCCCATTTATACTAGGTTAAAAGGTATGCCCGCATAGCTCAGCTGGCAGAGCATCTGATTTGTAATCAGACGGTCGGTGGTTCGAATCCGCCTGCGGGCTCCATAAAATCAATAGGTTAAGTTAATTTAACCCCATTTTTGTCCTCGCCGTGGTGCACTTATGGTGCCCCGGCCTTAGTTCGGTTTTTTGTTATGCGACAGTTTAGGGCGCAAAGTCTAAGTTGTTCAAATGGAGATGTTGTGACTGGAATGATTCACGATTTAGTACCAATCGGTCGAGAAATGTAGAAGGAGTCGTATTTGCTTTTCTAGCGTTGATTGATATTTAATACGAACCGACGTAACCGCGGATTCAAGCAAACAACTTGCAGCGCGGAATATAAATCCAGACACCATGAAAGGAGGAAAGTAGAATGAAAAAACGCGAATTTCTCAAAAGAGCAGGCGTGGGAACAGCGGCTGCAGTGGCAGCGGTCAACGCGCCCTTTGTGCATGCTCAAAAGAAGACAAAGATCAAGT
>JBHIDJ010000096.1:0-12005 GCA_046760105.1 Acidiferrobacterales bacterium
GCACACCGGAACTCTGGCGGCAAATTCCCAGAATGCTGCTGGATCCGCTTAGCCCACTCATGCTGCGCTGGCAGTACCTGCATCGTATCGCCCCCTGGCTGCTGCGATTTCTCGCCGCCGGGCGCAGGAAGCGGGTCGAGCAGACCGCGGCAGAAATGGCGCCGCTGGTCACGCCCGCCGATAAGGCCCACAGGGCCCTGATGAAGGCGCACAACATCGACGGCGGCTTGATACGCTCCGGCGGTGTGCTCAAGGTGTTTCGCGACCCGCGCAGGTTGGATGCGACGGCGTTGGAGCGTGAACTGTTGGCGCGGCATGGTATCGAGGTCGACGTTCTCGACGCCGACGGTATTCATCAGCTCGAGCCTGGGCTTGCGCACAGCTTTCAAAGCGGGCTGTTGTATCGCGACGAGACCTTCGTTCCCGAACCGCTTGTCTTTACCCGCGCTTACGCCGACGCCTTCGTGTCGTTGGGCGGGCGAATCCAATACGAAACCGTACGGCGCTTCGACATGAACGCGGATGGACCCCAAAAGATCGTGACCGATCTTGGTATGCATGAGGTCGACAGACTGGTGGTTGCCGCCGGCGCGTGGTCGCGCAACATAGCGAGGATGTTGGGTTCCGACGCGCCCCTCGATACGGAGCGCGGTTATCATCTCAACGTACCCTGGAGCGACCGCATTACGCTTAATCGCCCGGTCTTTGTGGTCGAAAACTATTACTACTTATGTCCGATGCAAGATGGCGTGCGGGTGACGAGCGGGGCCGAGTTTGGCGGGCTCGATTTGCCGCCGGATTTTCGCCGCATCCACCGCATCCTTCAAGATGCACGCGAAAGCCTTCCCGGTCTCGACGGGGAGGTTACCCGGGAATGGATGGGTTATCGGCCGTCCATGCCGGATTCGAAACCGATCATTTGCCAGTCCCCTCATTTCGACCGTGTGTTCTTCGCATTCGGCCATGGCCATCTAGGGTTGACGCTGAGTGCGGTAACGGGCGAGGCGATAAGCGATCTCATCGCACGTCGGGACAGCGCGATCCCGCTCGCACCCTTTCATATCGACCGGTTCTAGGACAGCGGTCTCACGATCCGTGCCCAGCGAGAATGCCGCACGAGTTATTGCGCATGGCCTCGCACGCGCTCTTCGCGTGGCGTAATACCGAAGCGGTCACGATAGCTTTTGGAAAAGTGGGACGCGGTTGAAAAGCCGCAAGCGACCGCGACTTCGATGACAGGCAGCGTGGTTTGCCTAAGCAGATTACGGGCACGCCACAGCCTGAACTGGAGATAGTATTGTTTGGGCGTCGTACCCAGGTACTTCTGGAACAGACGTTCCAGTTGTCGCCCTGACAGCGCCACCTGTTTTGCGAGCTCATCGCGCGAGAGCACTTTGTCCGCACTGCTTTCCATGAGCGCGATGGCGTGGAGCAACTTCGGATGGCTGACGCCAAGGCGAGTCCTCAGCGGCATGCGTTGAGTGTCGTCGTCACGGATGCGTTCATGTATGAACAGGTCGGCTACTTCAGTGGCGAGGTTCCAGCCTCGTTGCAGTCCCATGTAGCACAGCGTCATGTCGAGCGCGGCCGTCCCGCCCGAGCAGGTAAGACGATTGCGATCTATCTCGAACACCTCGGGCGTGACTTTAAGCTGAGAGAACTCCTCGCGAAACGCTTCCAGATACTCCCAGTGAACGGTGCAGCGATAGCCCTTAAGCAACCCCGCCCGTGCCAAAAGGTACGTGCCCAACGTCAGGGCGCCCATCGCACAGCCCCGCGCGGCATATCGCTTGAGTTGATCCAGGGTGTGTTTGTCCTTATAACTTTCACTGCCGGCGCCGGCTACCACGATCAGCATGTCAAGGCTTACGACATCCGTGATCGCAGCGTGTGGCCGAATCTCGATGCCGGAAGATGAGCGCACCGGATTGCCGTCAGTCGTTAACAGGTGCCAGGCGTAGAGCGCCTGATCCGTCTGGCGATTGGCAAGACGCAGGGGCTCGACCGCGGCGGAGAAAGACAGAAGCGGAAAATGTGGTAACAGGAGGAAGCCAATCTGCTCTGTCTTGGAGTTGGTCACGTCACGTCTCGCAGTGTTCTTGCTGCTGACGGCCTTTTCGGCCAAAAGAGGGTCGCTTGTGCGACAGTCTCGTACCAGCGCTTATAGCATATACAAATTGTTCGATATTGGAGTACTTTGTCGCAGGTATATCGGTGTATTTTTATTCTGAGTTCTCCATAATGCGTTTTCTCGGAATGTCACTATGACTATGTCTTTCGCTGCAAGGAGGTCGACTACCAGTGGCACGTAGCGCACGCCGCCGCTCCCCGCGCCGACGGGCTGAAAACAGTATAAAGCAGCTGCCGTGGCGTGAGATCACCAACTCGCTCAAACCCCTCGAGGTGTTAAGCAGCGACCAGGTCGATGCGATCCACCAGACGTCGCTTAAAATCCTCGAGGAGATCGGCATCGAATTCATGGGCGCAGCGGCGCAGGATTTGCTGACCACGGCGGGGGCGGAGGTAGATCGAGCAAGCGGTCTCGTGCGTTTCGATCGGAGCCTGATCGAACAGTGCCTGGCGACGGCACCTAACTCTGTCACGATAACGCCGCGCAACCCCGATCACCGGCTGGTGCTCGGGGGCCATCATACCTGTTTTACCCTGGTCGCCGGTCCGCCGAACGTGCACGACTGTGAGCGCGGTCGGCGCGCCGGCAACTTGGAGGACTACTGCAACCTGCTTCGGCTCACGCAGAGCCTGAATATCATCCACGCCATCGGCAACCAGCCCATCGCCCCGATCGAGCTGCCCGCCCATAACCGGCACCTGGACTGCTATCGCGCGAACGTGATCCACACGGATCGCGTCTACCACTGTACTGCCATCGGCGAGGAACGTGCCCTGGATGGCATTGACATCGCTGCGATTGCGCGTGGACAGACGCGCGAGGACTTGATTGAGTCGCCGGCGGTGTTGACCAACATCTCGGTCAACTCGCCGCGCCGCTTCGACGCCGCCATGTCCGATGGGCTCACGGCCATGGCCCGCTACGGGCAACCGGTGGTGGTGACCCCGTTTACCCTCATGGGTGCGATGACGCCAGTGACCCTTGCCGCGGCGCTAGCCCAACAGAATGCGGAGGCACTTGCCGGTATCGCGCTCGTGCAGATTGTGCGTGCCGGCACGCCAGTTATATATGGCGGGTTCACGTCCAACGTTGACATGAAGTCGGGAGCCCCGGCGTTTGGCACGCCCGAGAATGTGCAGGCCACACTCGCAGGTGGACAGTTGGCCCGACGCTACAACTTGCCGTACCGCTCAAGCAATGCCAGCACAAGTAATGCCGTGGACGCGCAGGCGGCCTACGAATCGCAAATGTCGATCTGGGCGGCGGTAATGGGCCATGCCAACATCGTTTATCACGGTGCGGGCTGGATGGAGGGCGGGCTCACCGCGTCATTTGAGAAGGTGGTGTTGGATGCCGAGATGTTGCAGATGATGGCTGAGTCCATCAAGCCAGTAGTTGTCGACGAGGACACGCTGGGCTTCGAGGCGATACGCGAGGTCCCCTCGGGGGGTCATTTCTTCGGCACCGCGCACACGCTCGCCCGCTACGATACCGCGTTTTATCAACCGTTGCTGTCGGACTGGCGCAATTACGAGGCGTGGGAGGAGGCAGGAGGCGAGACGGCTACACAACGCGCGACACGCATCTGGAAGCAGTTACTCGCGGAGTATCAGCCACCGCCCCTGGACCCAGCGATCGCCGAAGAGCTCGATGCGTTCGTTGAACGGCGAAAGCAGGAAATTCCCGCTTGAGCGATGACCGTTCTTCTGCACTACGACCGGACGGATCTGTTCGTTGACCTGGTACAGTCCCGCTTTCCGGCTATCCAAGTACGCTGCTGCAATACCTACGCCGATCTACCCGCTGCCCTGGATTCGTTTTCGCCGAAGGTCTTGTTTCTCATTAAATTCGAGGACCAACCGTATCCGCGGGATGCGGTGATGGCCTGCCGCTCGCTGAGATGGGTAAGCAATGGCGGTGTCGGCATCGACCACTTGATGCCATGGGACCCTGGGCGCTTGACCGTCACCAACGCGGCCGGCGTGGCAAGCGAGGTGATGGCGTATTATGTACTTGGTGGGATCATCGCTTTGACCATGCGTTTGCCCCACTTCTTGCGACGCCAGCTGGAGCACGACTGGGAAGCCGGCTACGTCGGCTGCGTTGCCGGCCGCATCGTGACCGTATTAGGCCTCGGGCACACGGGGCGAGCGGTAGCGCGGCTCGCGACAGCCACCGGCTTGAAGGTCGTCGGCACCCGCGCCAACCCTGGACCAACCGAACACGTAGACCGGGTCTACGGACCGTCGGAGCTTTACGAAGCGCTCGGCCAGGGGGACTATGTCGTGATCACCGTACCGTTGCTCGAAGGCACAAAGCACATGATCGATGTCGCTGCCATTGAGGCGATGAAACCGGGGGCGTTCTTGATCGATGTATCACGCGGGGGCGTCGTCGATGCTGCCGCACTTCTTGCCGGCGTGCAATCGGGCAAGCTCGGCGGGGCTATGCTGGACGTGTTTGAGCATGAGCCGATACCGTCAGACAGCCCGCTGTGGGACATGGAAAACGTTATCATCACCCCGCACTGCTCCAGTGTCTACGAGGGATGGGAACGCAAGACAGCGGAGATGTTCTGCGACAACCTCGATCGCTGGCTTGCGGGCGAGCCCTTGGAAAACGTCGTCGATCCGGTGCGTGGCTATTGATCCAGGAGCACCGCCGGTAAGTTTGTCATTTATTTTTGTTTTAATGTATTAAGTTCACATGTTACCGATTTCAAAAGACCGGCAAGCCCTTTGACCAAAACAAGTACCCGACCATGAAAAACGCTTGCGTCGTAGATTTTCTCCACGACCTAAAGTTTGAACACCTCCCGCAAGAGGTGTTCGATCAAACGCAACGCGCCATACGCGACCTGGTGGCGACTGCTGCCGGTGGTTTCACGACACCGCTTGCGGCCATTGTCCGCAACTATTGCGCTCGCCATCTGCTGGCCGCGGACCGTGGCGCGCGCATGATCTTCGACGGGCGACGCGTCAGCCGCACGGGCGCAGCACTCGCCGGCGGCATGATCATCGACAGCTTCGATGCGCACGACGGTCATCGCGTGACCAAGGGTCACGCCGGTGTCGCGGTCTTACCGGCCGTGCTGGCGTACGTCGACTCGTTTGATGCGACTCCGTCTACTGAGTTCGTGACAGCGACCGTGGTGGCGTACGAAGTTGCCATGCGCGCGGGCGTTGGCCTGCACAGGACGGCCGCCGACTACCATACGTCAGGCGCCTGGAGCGCAATCGGGGTCGCGGCCCTTGGGGCCCGCATGCTGGGACTCGACCGCGCCGAAACCCGCCATGCACTCGGCATCGCCGAGTACCACGGTCCCCGCAGCCAGATGATGCGTTGCATAGACTACCCCACGATGCTCAAGGATGGTTCCGGATGGGGCGCCATGGCGGGCGTGGCTGCGGCCGACCTAGCCGCTGACGGCTTTACCGGGGCACCGGCTGTACTGTGTGAATCGGACGAGGTACGTGACCTCTGGTCCGATCTCGGCCAGCGCTGGTATCTGCTCGAGATGTACTTCAAGCCCTACCCGGTGTGTCGTTGGGCGCAGCCAGCCATCGAAGCAGCCTTGTCGTTACAGCGAACGCATGGGTTGGCCGCACGCGACCTCGCGCGCGTGGAGGTCGCGACGTTCTATGAGGCCACCCGCCTCGACACACGGCTTCCGACAACTACCGAGGAGGCGCAGTACAGCCTGCCCTTTCCGCTAGCGGCTGTTCTGGTTAGCGGAAAGCTCGGTGCTGCCGAAGTGGTTGGCGATACGCTGCATGATGTCGACATCAGGCGGCTGAGTGAGGCCATCGTACTGACCGAAGATCCTGAATTGAGCGAACGCTTTCCGGCAGAGCGGTTGGCCCACGTCACCCTACACACAAAGGACGGACGCGTGCTTGCCTCAGGCGTAACAGGGGCCAAGGGCGATCCCGAGTATCCGCTAGCGGATCGCGAGCTCGAGGAGAAGTTCTTTTCCCTGACGGAGCCGCTGCTTGGCCCGGCGCGGGCGCGCGCGGTTAACGACGGTATCTCGCAGCTCAACCGCGGCGACATCAGTATAGAACCGCTGCTCGATCTGCTGCTTGATAGCGCCACACTCCACGAGCGCGTAGTCACTGCGGCCCCGGCTGAGGCGAAAGGATCGACATAGGCCTGATGCTGTCGCCCGATTTGGAGGGGTGACCACGCGTTTACGTCCGCAGGCTCACGAGTAACGCCGCAATGACGGTCGGTGAAAGCTTCTTTGAGCGGATCAAGAAGACCCGGTTTGATCATCTCTACGATCTCCCCGATTGCCGTGCCTATTATCAGACGCTTGCACCGCTTGATTATCAGAATCCGGCGCACACGGTTCCCATCGCACGGGCGGCACTCGAGGAGATCAGCCGATTAAGAAATGTGCGGGCGCCTTGGGTGGTAGATTTTGCTTGCGGTTATGGCATTGTCTCAGCCCTGCTCCGCTATGACGTCGACATGCACACAGTCATCGCGCGGTATTCAACTGAAGAACTGACAAATGCCGACACTCAGCTCCTTATCGACGGCGATCGACAATGGTACGCGGCACGCCGACGCGCTGGCACGCAAACACGCGTCGCCGCAATCGACATTAGCGCGAAGGCGCTAGAGTATGGCAGGCGCGTGGGCCTTTACGACAAGACTTTCCAGGAAAACCTGGAGATGGATGATCCCAGCCCGGGGCTTAGTGACTTTCTCCCGGATATCAGTCTCATCATAGATACGGGTGCGTATGGATACATTGGAGAAACAAGCTTTCGCCGATTACTAGATGCGGCGGGAGCGCCGTTACCGTGGATTGTGACGTCGCCCGCACGCGTGGCGGACTCCGGCCCAAGTCTGGAGGTCATGCAAAAGGTTGGTCTTGTGGTCGAACAGGTACCGCTCCCACCGTTTCGCCATCGCCGCTTCAGCGGTCATGAGGAGAAGGAGCACGCGATCGCCGAATTAAAGCGCAAGGGAATTGATCCATCGGGTCTCGAAGACACCGGCTTTTATTTTGCAAATGTCTATATCGGACGCCCGCGGGATGAGTGCGGCACACCGCTCGGTGAATTGATCTAAACGGAGCAATCGATATGCAAGAGTACGAAAAACTGCAAGCTCGACTTAACGAGAGAGAAACCATTCTATTGGATGGTGCGGTAGGCACTCAGCTTCAACGGATGGGGGTGCCGATGAACAACCGGGCCTGGGCGGCGATTGCGTTGCAGAGTCATCCGTTCACGGTGCGCCGCATGCATGAGAACTACATCAAGGCGGGTGTCGATGTCATAACGGTCAATAGCTATGCGGCGGCACGGCACAATCTGACCCCCTTGGTAGGGGTGACCTCACCGCGGAACTCAATCTGCGCGCGGTGATGCTTTGCGCAAGATGCACGCGATCGGGTGGCAACGGCCCGCTTGGTGTATACCGCGAAGCGGACCGTCGTGATTACGTGTCAACATACCGCGACCAGTCAGTGCAGACTCGCATCAGTCCAGAAGACTACGTGACACAGGCGAAGCAGTGGGTGAGTCAGGGTGTTCAGATCATCGGTGGTTGCTGCGGTATCGAGCTGGAGTACATCCGGCCACTACGTGATGCCTTGCCGACTCATGTTCCGGGCGAACCTACTGCCGGATAGAAGATCTTAAGTGACCTTGATACACATCAACGACAAATAAGTCACCATTGATTTAGGTTTAATTTTTGAGAAAACTGGAGGATGTGCGATGAATTGCCTGTGACCTCGAAGGCCGACACTTCGAAGAACTGGGCATGAGGGGGCGAGATTGTCGATATCAAAACCAAAGACGGTGACACGATAAGAATTTTCATCGAATAGGGGACAGGCGAATCAATGTAATCGTCGGTCTGCATGTTCTACTGTGGCGGAGGTAGCAGTCATGAAACTAGATATCAAAGCAATGGCCATTACGTTGGCACTGGTTTGGGGCATCCTGGCGATGTTTCTCGTCGGGGTGGCTAATCTGATCTGGCCCAACTATGGGCAGGCATTTCTGGAAGTGATGGCTTCGATCTATCCAGGCTACACGGCCAGCGCGAGCTTCGGTCAGATGATCCTGGGTACGCTCTACGGGCTGGTAGACGGCGCCGTTGCTGGAGCAGTCTTTGCCTGGTTGTACAACCGTTTCGCTAAAGCCTGACACCACCACGATCTTGCGGAGACGGATTACTAAAGAGGAAGGGAGTGCTGCCCTTTCAAGGCTGCAACACGGGTTCGAATCCCGTTGGGGTCGTCGTCCGCTTCTCTTGTGGGCGTGACTGTCGAAGGAGTAGCATTGCCGCATCAGGGTCCCTGGAAAGTCGCCGCCAGTGATTGGAAGGCGCACACATGCAGTGCCCCGACTGCCACACTCAAAACAGCGAAGACCGACGTTTCTGCGCCAAATGTGGAGCACCGCTGGCCATCACCTGTTCCGAATGCGGCTTTGCGAATCAGTCCGGCGCGGATTTTTGTGGCGGCTGTGGTAGGGCGCTATCTGCCACTGGCGTCTTACCTACCGACAGCGCCCAAAAGCGCGACACACCCGACGCCGAACGCCGCCAACTCACGGTCATGTTCTGTGATCTGGTGGGTTCGACGGCGCTTGCCGAACGCCTCGACCCTGAGGAACTACGCGAACTCCTAGCCCAGTACCAGGACACCTGCGCTAACGTGATACAGCGTTACGAGGGTCACATTGCCCGCTACGTCGGCGACGGGTTATTGGTGCATTTCGGTTATCCCCACGCCCATGAAGATGACCCACAGCGCGCAGTGCGTGCGGGGCTTGATATCGTCGAGGCGCTTCGGGATCTCGACAGTAAGATCACATACCCCGGCACTAACTTGGCTGTCCGAATCGGCATCACGACTGGGCTAGTTGTAGCCGGCGACATCGGCAGTGGTGAACGTGTGGAAGAAAAAGCCATCGTCGGCGAAACCCCCAACCTTGCGGCCCGCCTGCAAGCGCTTGCCAAACCAAACACGGTTGTGATCGGCGCCACCACCCACCGCTTAGTGGAAGGGCTTTTCAATTGTGAGGACCTTGGGTCCCAGAAACTCAAAGGCATCTCCCAAGCGGTGACTGCGTACCGCGCGCGCGGAGAGCGGTGCGCCGAGTCGCTTCGAGGCGCAGGCCGCACGGGGCTTAACCCCACTCGTCGGGCGCGAAGGGGAGATTAGTCTCCTGCTGAAGCGCTGGGAGCAAGCAAAGGAGGGTGAAGGCCAAGTGGTGCTGCTCTCGGGAGAAGCTGGTATCGGCAAGTCACGCATCGTGCGCGGTTTCCGAGAACGTCTCGAAACCGAACCGCATAACCGCGTGCTGTATTACGGATCGCCGTATCACCGGAACAGCGCACTCCATCCGGTGATCGACCAGTTCGAGCGCGCTTTGCGCTTTGAAAAGGACGATAACGCAACGCGAAGGTTCGACAAGATCGACGCGGTGTTAAGTTCCCTTGGCTTGCCGGTGGCGCAGTATGTACCAGTGGTTGCACATCTGCTTTCTCTCCCAGGGCATGACCGCTACCCGGTCTCGGAGCTTGATCCGGAGCAGCTTAAGAAAAAGACACTCGAAGCGCTCGTCGTAATCATTCAGGCAATGTCCGCCCAGCGGCCCGTGTTCATGGTTGTAGAAGACGCACACTGGGTCGATCCCTCGACGCTAGAACTCATCACTGAATTGATCCAGCAGCTACAAGCTAGCCGCTCGTTTCTTCTTATCACATTCCGGCCGGAGTTCGAGTCACCCTGGGACGTTCATGGACACATCACCTCGTTGACGCTTAACCGCTTAGGTCGCAAGGAATGTGTGGCCATGATCTCAAAGGTGGCCGGAGGGAAGGCACTGCCGGAAGAAGTGGTAGACCAAATCATTGGTAAAACCGACGGTGTGCCGTTGTTTGTTGAGGAGCTTACGAAAACAGTACTTGAGTCTAATCTGCTGGAAGACGCCGGGCAGCGCTACGTGGTGTCGGGGCCGGCGCCGGCGCTTGCGATCCCGGCTTCGTTACAAGATTCTCTCATGGCGCGTCTCGACCGCCTCGGGCCTGCCAAGGAAGTGGCGCAACTGGCGGCGACGTTAGGTCGCACATTCACACACGAGCTCGTAACCGCGGTCTCCCCACTAACGGAAGAGGAGCTTGACGACGCGCTGACGCACTTGGCGCAGGCAGAACTCATCTACCGCCGTGGCTTACCGCCGAATATGGCGTATGAGTTCAAACACGCGCTGGTGCAAGACACGGCCTACCAGTCGCTGCTAAAGAGTACCCGGCAGCAATATCATCAGCGCATTGCCCAAGCGCTAGAGGAACAATTGCCGGAGACAGCAGAGACCGAACCGGAACTTCTCGCCCACCACTACACAGAGGCACATTTGCCAGAAAAGGCGATCGGCTACTGGCAGCGCGCGGGTCGGCGAGCCAACGAGCGCTTGGCGAGTTTGGAGGCCGTCGCACATCTTGGCAAGGGATTGCAACTCATCACGAGCCTGGCTGATACACCGGAGCGCGCCAAGCAAGAACTTGGCCTACAGATCACACTTGCTCCGGCGTTGCTGTCCATCAAAGGCTGGGGAGCGCGGGATGTGGAACAGGCTTACCTCCGGGCGCAAGCGCTGTGTCGGCGGGTGGGAGAGCGCTCTGAGCTTTTTACCGTGACCTGGGGGCTGTGGCACCACTATGAGCATTGCGGGCAGCTCAAAATGGCACGAGACCTGGCGCAAGAGGTGCTTTCTCTCGCTGAAGAACAGTCAGACTCGGGGCCCCGCTTGCAAGCCCACCATGCAGCTTGGACCACGTATCTTGCCCGCGGAGAACTACTTTCATGCCGAGAGCATGCGGAAAAAGGCATCGCCCTCTACAACCTCGACGAACACCGCGCCCATGCGTTTGTCTACGGCGGTCACGACCCGGGGGTTTGCTGTCGAAACCATGCGGCCATGGTCTTGTGGCACCTCGGTCACGCGGATCAAGCCCTAGAGAAGGCACAAGACGCGATGACGCTCGCCGAGCAACTCGCGCATCCTTATAGCCTGGCTCAGACTCTTAACTATTCGGCCTACGTTCATCAGTGCCGCCGCGAGACGCGTTTAGTCCAAGAGCGTGCAGAGGCGGTGATTGGATTTTGTGAAGAGCAGACTATTGCGCCACAGCATGTGGCGATGGGGCACGTGTTCCGGGGCTGGGCGGTAGCAGCCGGGGAGCAGGCTAACGAGACAATCGCGGAAATGCACGAAGGCCTCGCGGCGCTTCGGGCCAGGGGAATCGTGGTGCATCGGCCATATTTGCTTGCCCTTCTTGCTGACGCGTGTAAACGGGCACGCTGGGTTGATGAAGGGCTGAATGCACTCGCCGAGGCACTACATTTGGTGGAAGAGACAGGCGAGCGCACGTGGGAGGCGGAGATCTACCGGGTCAAGGGTGAACTCTTGCTGTCACGTTCAGAAGAAAACAAGCTTGAGGCCAAAGCCTTTTTCAACAAAGCCCTAGAAGTTGCCCGTCGCCAGCAGGCGAAGTCCTTGGAGCTTCGGGCGGCGGTAAGGCTAGCGCGTATCTGGCACGATCAAGGCAAGCGTCAAGAAGCACACCACTTACTTGCTCCGATCTATGACTGGTTCACCGAAGGCTTCGACACCGCCGACCTAAAAGAGGCAAAGGCACTGCTGGATGATCTCACGTGAAGCTTAAGAATATGTATGGACAGGTCCCTATGTTATGCAGCCACAACTTCAAACGGCACCACCAACGAACTAGCATAAGGTACAAATCCCCTTGGGGACGCCATATTTTTCAGCCACTTGGAAATAACGCCCTCCTATTTAGGTAACATTTAGGTAAAACCGAAGTGCACATATCGGCGTAG
>JBHIDJ010000097.1:0-11626 GCA_046760105.1 Acidiferrobacterales bacterium
AAACCATTGAGATCCCCTGCCTCGTAATCCGCGATAAATATGCGGAGCATCTCGCTAAGCTCTCTTTCCGTAATCTCG
This sequence comes from Acidiferrobacterales bacterium, assembly GCA_046760105.1. Taxonomy (GTDB): domain Bacteria; phylum Pseudomonadota; class Gammaproteobacteria; order Acidiferrobacterales; family SPGG2; genus JBHIDJ01. Next base: position 79 of record JBHIDJ010000097.1, read on the forward strand.
CTGAACAGCGGTTTTTTTGACACCACGTTAGGGTCGATGCTCGCGACATCTATATCCGGCCTTGGCTCAGCCCCCGCTTCGCCGGCCGAAGGTGGCGGCTGCGCCGAAAGGCCTGGCTCACCCTGCTCTTGCGTTGTGGGAGATCGAGCTATTGCTTCGCCGGCTGAAGGCGGCGTCTCTTTGTCTGCTTCAGGCGCTAGTGTGCCGCCTGCAAGTGGCGTGCTCTTGGCGAGCTGTGTCGTCGCCGGCAGGGATGGCGCGGGCTGTGCCGAGACCTTTGACTCGCGCTCCTCTTTGCTTGCCGGAGATTGTGCTACCGCAACACGGCTGATCGAACGGTCGTAGACCTGGGCGATGCCAAAGCGTGCCTGTGTGATGTAGGTTCGCAGCCGCTGCCTTTGGCGCTCGAGTTCGGTCGCCGCCAACTCCTGAAGATAGTCCTCATGTGTGCGCACAGCGATATCGACCTTGCGCTGCAGCAGTGAGATACGGTGACGAAGGACGGCGCTACGCTTTCCGTAGCCTTCAAATCCTCGCCGGGCTATCTTTTGTATGCGCTGCAACGAGCGCTCGCGCAATCTCGCCTCCGTCAGTGCTTTGTCAAGTTGTCTGATGGTCTTTTTTATCCGCCATAACCGGGGCTTGTAGTCGGTACTGATTTTCCAGAGCAACAGACCACTAAATATTCGATATTTTTGCCGATACTCCGTTACGTCCTGCGTATCGGCCATACGCTCAATCGTTGCTTTGATCCGTTGCAGACGGGCAATAAGATCCCGCTCTTTCGCGCCAGCGAGGGCCATCGCGTCACCTTGATCCTCAATCCGCTTAAGCTCCTGCGCGTAGCGATCACGTTCTCGCGTTAAGGTGGTCAAATCGAGCGACCGGTAACTTTCCATGATTCGTGGCAGACGCTCCTCGTAACCGCGCCGGCGTGTTTCCAATATGGCATCGAACACGTCCATGTTTTCTGACCAGTGTGCGAGATTTCGCGAAAGAAACACCAGATCGCGGTAATTCTTAAGCGCTTCGTGAAACGCATGCGTGGCTAGCAAATGCATAAGGTATCGGCTTTCGGGGGTATCAGACAGATGGTTGGCCCGCCAGAACCACCCTGTCTCGCTATCCGGGTCCCGCAGTAGCTCTGATATCAGCAGCTTGCCAGCACGAATAGCGTTTACCGCATGCCCCAAGCGTGTGGTTTCGGCGTCATACACGGCGATTGCCGTTTCATAGTGTTGTAGTGACTGCTGGTTGGCATTTAGCTGACGGAGCGAATACGGTACGGCGAGCAGCGACTCCTGCACAGCCACATCGATAGGGTTTCGATTCTGCAACTCCATCCACGGCACAAGCGCTTGTTGATGTCTGCCGCGCGCCGACAGCGCCCATCCCATACCAAGCAGTGCCCTATTGGAGAAGGGCCCATTGAGACGTACATCGCGCAGATACGACTGTGCCCGCTCAGGCCCTTGCACCTGCAGAAATGCATAGCCAAGCGCCAAATTGGCTTTGTCTTTCAGGGCCTTCATTTCGGTCGACCCGGCCCGCATCCGACCAACGTCTTCTAAGAGTCCCACCCCCTTGCTCTTGTCGCCGACCTCGATTAGGGCCACGCCCATGTTATAGCGGGCATAGGCCGCCCACTCGGAGCGGCCTTTGAACTCACCCAGCACACGCACTGCCTCCTGGTAGCGTTTTTGTTTCATCAATACTAACGCCCCCAGCACTTGACGCTCCTCCTGCAGCTCTGCCGGCAAAGTGTGTTGAATGCGCGCTAATGCCTCTACTGCTTGCTCAAGATAACCGCGCTGGTACCAGATCTTCGCTATATAGAACCAGGCCCGATCACGTACATGTGGCGCTGCCGTTTCATCAATGAGCCTCTGAAATATCTCACCCGCCTTCTGATGCAGGCCATAGGATAGATACAGCCCACCCAACAACAGCTCCGCCTCGTCCTCGTGACGTGGCAACCTGGACAACACTTGTGCCGGCATCAAGTGCGTGATAGCAGAAAAATACTTTTGCTGGTAAAAGTAGAACAACACCTCGCCAAAATGAGGCGCCTTGACCACCCGCCACTCCTTATCACGCGCGTGCGTCAAGGAGCTCGCGCCAGAGAATACAATGCTCGTCGCGAGCATTAGCTGCAACACGTGTCCGCACAAGTGTTTACGGAGTGCCTCTATCATGATCTCTGGTTATTCCCACTCCTTGACGGCGAAGTCGGGCTGTTGCTTACGGGTGTCATCTATAATCTTCAACTCAATAAACTTGGCATCCGTCTCTTTTTCAAACACCAATGTAGTACCCCGGCGGTAGTCTCGTCCCTTCGGGCCCTTGCCGGTGAAAAACGCTACTAGCTCGTGTTTACCAGTGCGTAGATTTCCCGTATAGAGGCGCTGAACTCCGCCGCGGAAAAGTGCACCAATCTCCCTGTCTGTATAAAGATGATTGGCCACGACTTTATTGTCGATCTTGACTTGCACCGCATCCAACTGGAACAACTCGCCAACATCCATGGACAGGAATACGGCCACCTGTGTAGTTGCTGGGAAAAGCAGCTCCTCCTCCAACAGGAATAGATCCCGGTTAAGCTCAAGTACCTGCTCCTTAAGTGATTGCGCCTTTTCATCCAGGCCACGGAAATCCGCCTCCTGCCCATCCACATGTAGGGAAATACCCGCTAGCACCACGATCAATGCACCCGATGTTAGTAAGCGCTTAGTTCTCATGATTCTCGCCTCAAAATCAGTTGCACTCAAAGGCTCGTATAATTTCCACAAAGACGCTCGTTTCGACCATCAGTACCACAGCGATACAAAAAGCTGCACGACATCTGCATCAAACGAAAATAGCTTGCCTGTGCGGATGTCCGTGAAATCGTCATAATCGAATTCGATATGATTGTATGCAACATTTAGCGTACCCCGTCCAATGCGACCGGTATCGTCCTCCAGAAACGTATAAGTGACCTTACCTCCGATAGAGTTACTCGTAAACGTGCTCAGCTCCTTGTCGCGAGCCATGAAATTCTGCTCGGTCTGAAAGTTGTCGCTATAAAAGGAGGCGGCGTCTTGTGTGTAGTAGCGATAGCCGACCTCCAACAACCAGCGACTGCCGAGATATTTGTTAAATGCGATTTCCACGTCATGGGCCTTAATATCCCACGTGTCGGAGAAGTAGCGATAACCGAGGCGAATCGACCTGTTGGGATCAAGATATTTGAGCACCCGAAACGCCAACGCCTGACTCTCTCGCGTTCGCGGATAGCGCTCCGGCACCAAGGCCCCTTGAATCCGTGCTGCCCGGTAAGGGCTGTTCAAAAAACCTTCATCCGTGATAGCTTCGTAGTCCACGTTGAAAAGCAGCGTCTTGCTTAGTATCTGTGAGAGCCCAAGGCGATAGCGATCACGATCAACCTCATCTTCGAAATTGGGATCATCGACACTGCGAACCACATCATCGCCACGCCCATAACCCATCGTTATTGTGGTCATGCCGCCAAACATTTCCTGTGAAAGGTTAAAGTTCACCGCATCCGAGTCATAATCGTTTTCTTCGCTGGTGGTAAGGGATAAACTGAACAGGGTATTACGATGCAGGTAATCGACACCGAGACCGACCTCAGTACGTCTGTCTGTGAACGGACTGGCTGTTGTCACCACATCGATCGAGGCGCTACTGATGGCATCCGCATAGTAGGCCGCGGAGACCGACGTCTTTTCTGCAAAATTCTTGCGCACCAACAGCGCCGGCCCGTCGACTGTCGTGTTATCACCATTGTAGTAGTGATACATCGCGTCGAATCGCTGGTCCTCCAGAACTGCTGCCAAACCGACTAAAGGGTCTAATGTCCCCACAACCAAGGCCATCACCAATCTACCCAAAACGCGGCCAAAAACCGACTGTCTAACCTGACGCATGAGTGGACGCAGCCCGCAGAGTACCTTGAGTGAGGGTAGTTAAGCCCTAGTTGCAGCCACACCCTCCCCCTTGCGAAACGCCCGCACCGCGAGCCGCTTCCCGGGTCTCGTAAACATGCTGCAGGTGCCAATCCGATATTGGGTCCCGCGAGAAGCTCATGATTGGGTCGGCCAAGAATTCCCGCTCATAGGGCTTCACCCACGGTTTTTTGGCGCAACCCGATAACAGCACCGCCGCAACCAACAGCAACCCCAAAGATATTGAATTGACCCGTTTCATTCTTTAAGTAGCTCTCGGATCTGTTGTCGGTACTTATCTTCGTACCCCGAGAGATATCCGCGATGGACATAGCGAAGCCTGCCATCTCGATCGATCATTACCGTCGTTGGCATTGCGTTTACGTCGTAAAGTTGACTCACGCTCTTCTCGCTATCAAACAAAATGGGGTACGTTACCTTAAGCCTTTTCACCATATGCCTTGCCTTAACCGCCTTGCCGTCAATATTGACCCCAAGTAGCGCAAAGCCCACATCGCGATAGCGCTTATAAAGCTGATCCAGTATGGGCATCTCCTGCCGACAGGGGCCGCACCATGTCGCCCAAAAGTTGATCATTACCACTTCGCCACGATATTCGGATAAGCGCAGATTCTTTCCGGACATGCTCTTCAGGGTGAAGTTCGGCGCCATGCCTCCAATCTTGGTCGCACCTTCGGCTGATATGGCAACGAATACAACCAGTAGGGCCACGACTAATGGCACGTTGTGCCAAGGTTGTCTTGCTCGAAAAACTTTCATCATAAAAACACCAAAGATCTAAAAGAAAAACGTTAAGCTAAAAGTTGCCTCAAAGTTATCGGTACTCTTGTTTCTGCCCAATAGATCTGAGTCCCAAATGTAGTCACGCAGGGTAACGTGCAAACCCAGAAAATCGGTCGGTAGAAAGCGCAGGCCTATCCCGATATTCACAGTAGTTCTGTCCTCATCGATGAAATCTGTGTTTCCAACACCGCCAATCAAATAAACCGAGCTAGTAAACGCGCGTTTCTTGCCAAAAAAAACCTCGCCGGGAAGGAAGTTCCAACCGAACGACACGCTGTAATACTCCAGATCTTCCTCTTCCTCAGGGAAGATAGGCGCGCCGAGTCGTCTAAACGAAGAGTCAGACACCGTTGACTCTCCAAACTCTGCCTCCACGAAAAAGTCCTCAGTAATGTGATAAGCAAGACGCACACCGCTCACGCTCTCCGTCCCGAAGTCTTCAACGCTCAATACACCCGTGAACACCCCCACTTCGAAATTTTCAGTATCAATACGCGGGATCTTGATCTCGCGCCTATCTAACTCCGGCTCTATTACCTGCTCTTCTGTCTTGGGTTCCTCCTGCTCCTGCGCTTGGGCAAGACTCCCATCCGTCATGACAACAAATAACGTCCAAACCAAAGCGACTGCGAGTGCCCGCTTAACCTTGTAGCCAGACCTTTGCATGGAACCTAGAAGAAAAACGAAACACCCGCGGACAGCTCTCGAAAATTTTCATTCCGATCATCATCAACGAACACGACATAACGTCTCCAGTCTGCTCGGAAAAGCAACTTACGCGTGAGCGTGACTCGCACACCGAGACCTGCGTTCGCCGCCGTATCCCTTGTTTCAACCGCATTGACCAATGTCCTTCTAGGTGTGTTCTTGAACTCGCCAACGCCAATCGTAAAGAAAGGTGCAGCCTTCCAATCCGAAAACGGATCGGCTAGCAGATTCACATCGATCAGGCGGGAACTCGAAAAATCGCCTGACACCTGACCTATTGAAAGCTCGACCATGAAATGCTGACCTACACGTAAACCAGCCCGCACTTTAGTGATAGTCTCGTCGTCAAAGCTGCCAACGGCAAACCCGACCTCAAATCTGTGCCGTTTATCCTCGAACAACAGGTCGCGGAAGCTCTTCTTCACCCCGGCCTCGATCAATGTTTTCTCCATTTGCACGCGGTCGACCCAACCCTCCTTGCCGCGCGCGGTGCGCACCTTGAACCAGTCGGTCCTGCGCTTGAGGATCTCCACCTTCTCGCCGCGTTCGGCCACATAAAAGATCGGGTAACCTCTCCCCGGCCCTGTGTGCAGTTCAATGAAGGGCTCGACGACCTCAACCCGCGGATAGACCTTTGCTGCCTCTGCACCTCCTATGAGCAGTACTTGACAGAAAAAAAAATTGCCAACTTTGCGTACATACCGTTAGGACTAGTCCATGCTTAAGCACTACTTAAACTTTGACCACGCACAATCGCCCGCAGTACCATGACGGTGCAGGGTGCGGCGTAGGCTATATGGAAATACTCCCCCAACCCTAGACATTGTTCACCAGCACACAGGCAACTGCACAGGAACCCGATCTTGTTTACATCCGTTTACGTATATTCCTTATACCCGTGATTTAGAGCTCTTTAAACACCAACTACCATTATAACCCGCCCGTATTCATTAGCATGTGTTTCCAGCACCAAATAGCGTCGCGCAATTTGGATTGTCATTAGCATCCACCGGAGTCGGATCTTGTACTGGAAGCGATATCCAGGAAAGAATCGTCACATAATCTGTATCGCTCGTATTGGGGAAGATGTTTCCGCCACCGTGGTTCACACCCGAGTTTGCCAGAGGCTTGCGCAACAATAAGGACTGTGCAGGATTGCCTAGATTGGCAAATGCCTTGGCGGAAAAGAAATTACCTTCCATCTGCGTCGTGTTTGTCTGTGCGAACGCATGAATCTTAAAGGTACCGCCAATGCCGCCTGCCACATTGTGGCAAGCAGCGCCACCGTTACCCGAACAACTGAGCGGGCCCGTGATCACTTTATCGAATATCGGGTTCACACACTGCGAAAAATAGGCAAAGCACAATGTGTCACCCGTATTCTGACTACTGACTTCAACATCATCGCAGCCAGTCATCATCAAAGCCGCCCAGGACAGAAGAACATATCTTAGATCCAAGCAAAAGTCCTCACGAGACTGTTATGGGCAGCTTACCGATCCCTGCCCCGCGGCAATCCAGTTAAACATCGCCTGATAATCAAGGTCACCCACGGGTAAGATCGGCTGCGGTACAGGTGCCGCAGGATCTACTGGCGGATGGGCTGGATCGACTCCAGTCGACGCCGGTCGGCTCAGCAGATGACTCAATGCCGGATTACAAACGTTATTGACCATGCTCAGGGTCACGTTGAAATCGCCTTCAAGATTGCCCGTGAGCACGAATCGATTCCCGACAAAGGCCAGCGGATCATTGAGGTTCGGTAGTCCATCGTCCGTTGTTCCGAAGGCCTGGTGGCAACCGGCGCAGCGGCTCATAAGGATCGGGTGAATGGTAGTATTGAAATCCGTCTCGCTGAGACTGGTGACACCGCGTGGATTACCGCTACTATCGAAGAAGCTATTGAAATACTGCGCACCCACATCGACCCATTCCACCACCACTCGTTGCTCGGCCGCATTGAGAAGGCCCCCGTGGTCGAGCGCCGGTAGCGTTTGCGGATCATCCTGATCGCCATTGGCTCTTAGCTCCTGGTTAAATATAACCTCGATCAAATGTGCGCTGCGCGAGCTCTGGGAGGCACGACCGGTCATGACTTGCGGTGGAAAGCGTTCAAACTCCACTTCCCCATTGTTGTTGATGTTGATGATCGGAAAACCATTGACATCAAGCTTGATTGCGCCAATCAACAACGAGTCGTAAGACACGAGCCTTCCCGAACCGGCGATGTTGTCGCTCAGATCCAGTACATCTTCAGCCGATCCACCCGGACTGTGGCAACTCACACACGCTGCTTCCCAGATTGGTTGAATGTGCTCGGGGTAATTGATCACGCCGTTTTGCGGTACGGCTGTCGTAAGATCGTTGGTGGGATCACCACTGCCAGTACTACAATCGATGTTTCCTGTGTAACGGATGCTGATACACGGTGTTGCTTGCGCACTGTTCAAGGCCAACACATCCGTGTATTCGATGTCCGCCGTCAGGTTAAGTATCGAATCAAATGCAGGATCGCCGGCCATCGCTTCGGCCATGGTGTCCGTCGGCTGACCCACACCGCTGAGCGTCGTGTTTGGATGGTTGCCCACAGTTCCCTGGGTAATCACGATCGGATCACCTCGGCGCGGTGAATGACATCCGTTACAAGAGCGTGTTTCCCCCGGCCGATCCTGAATCCAATTTGTGTGTGTCTGGAAGGCTCGTCCTTGTGCATCCAGTACCGCGATCGTCAAGGGCGTGTCCGCAGGCACCTCGACCTGAAAAGATCCGTCTGGCTGCACCTCCGTGTAGCCGACGATCTGCTGCATTTCCAGCTCGGTTTCGCCGATGAGCTCGCGCATGCCCCCCATACCTTGCGGGGTCGGCACGGACTGGGTGATACGCACAAGGCGGGCGACACGTTGTTGATAGTCAAGATTCGCGGGGTCCTTCATGCGTGCGATGTCGGCTTCACCACCAATCGTTGGAATGCTTTCGCCAGCCACCAGCACCGCCGCGTTCATGCGATTCTGACTATCGGTGTCATATACGCTCTTGACGTTGAAGATACCCATATTACGGTTCTTCAAGTCATCATTGAGACCGGTTGGTTGTAACGCGTTAGGCGCCTGTCTTGCCAAAATCGCCACCGGATCAGTCACCATGATGTTATCGGGATCCGGTGATAGCACGACCGGACGCAAGGTCTTGTCGTTCATATTGAACATATAAACGCCGTAGGCGGGCACGCCGCTTTCCATGTCATCGAGCGCTGCTCGCTCGGCAGCCGTCAAGTTAACGCACAGTTTAATTCCAGAACCGATGCGCACGCGGCACGGTGTCCACGTCACCAACACGCGATTGGTGCCATCCCAGAGCGGATACGGCGTCGTGAAACGACCGAAATCCGAGAGCCCGCGCCCGAAGTTTATCGCTTGCAGTGTGGGTTGCGTTTGTCCTTGGCTGACGCCGGCGGCGCAGTCGCCGTTCTCTGAGCAGTTTTTCACATCGATGACCATGAGCGCGCCACCTTCGTCCGTACCGGACAATGGCATCGCATCCGAGATCAGACGGCCATCTTGCATCTCCCGCGGATGTAGAAAGGCCACCACGCCACTGTGCGCACCGTACTCAATGAACAGGCCGGTACCATCGGGCTTCGCCTTAAACAGACTAAATTGATTCCTGCCGCCGACGTGATCCCAGCGCGAGTAAAGGACCTCGCCGGTACTCAGCACGATCGGGTTGCGGTCGTGACTTTGGTTAAAGGACCACTGTTCGATCTCTTGGGTAGCGCGGTCCAAACGGTGAAGCACGATGGTTACCTCACGCTCGTACTCATCCAGATACTTGTACCCAGGTTGATCAGGTTGTGTGGGATCTGACGATTTTTGCTGGCGATTTGAAGAAAAGACGATATCGTCATTGGGCAAATAGACCGGATCGACATCATCACCCATGTCGGCGAGGGCATCGTCCCCAATAACCCGCGTTAGTGTGCCGCGGGCTATGTCGTATTCCCAAATGTTCCAGGTATTGGTGCAGCCGGGATCACCGGCAACTGATGCCGTGCTGCTGCAACGCATCGAGAAGAGGAGTCGCTCAGCGTCATAAGAAACTTCAGGATCAGATACGTCGCCGGTCCAGCTGCCACTGCTATCGTGCGTATAGTTGTAAGTAACGTTGGTTTCAGCAGCGCTCGGGGAGGATACGTCGCGAATAAGAAGGTCGCCGTTCCCGTTATTGAATAAGGCATCAGTGGGATTACCGGCAACATTAACGGTGCGTTCAACGAACGCGATCGGCGGTGTTCCCTCGATCAACACTGCCCCTGACGAGTCAGAGCTACCACTACTGCAGGCTGTGAGGCCAACCACGCATCCGCCAACAACGAAAAGCCCGTGAAGCTTCCCGATCCTGCCTAATTCACTCATTGTGTCCCTCCTCTCCCCCACCCCGTTACCGGGCGCCAATAGGCCCAGATGACAGGTTCGAGGCGGCTCGCCTTGGCAACTCGCTCGGCTTAGAAGGCTGTCCCCTACCTACCGTTAGCCTCCAAGCTTAGCGGGACGGCTATGCCCTGAGACAAAGCCCTTTGAGCTTTGACAGTATGGCTGATTTCCACCCCTTCCTTAATGCCAGCTTCCCTGGCATGTGAGGTCGACCCTAGCACGAGCGCAATAGAAACAACCAGTTATCTCGGGGGGAGATCCGACAGACGGTATTTGCGACCTGAACTATCGGCCGGTCTGTTAGCGACAAGAAATGTATCGACCTTTCCACGTGCGTAACGCCTTGGGTTTACTTAGGAACGCCATGAAATTGTTCCTTTCATTTAACAGGTTGGGACGATGACTGGTGGGTTTTTGTGGATTGTCGGCGTAGCAACCCCGACGAGTAGTACATGAGACCGTTCGCGTCGATGACGATCGCCTCCACGTCCGGAAGTGACTCCACAAGCGCCATTCCTCTTTTCACCCCCAACACGAACACGCTCGTTGAGAGCGCATCCATAGTGGTGGAATCCGAACCGATCACGGTTACGCTGCGCACCCCGGTCGCGGGGTGGCCGCTGCTGGGGTTGATGATGTGATGATAGCGGATCCCGTCAAGCTCGAAGTAACGCTCATAGTCCCCCGACGTGGATATCGCCGTGTCGCGCAGGGGCAATACCGCTGCCATTTGGTCTTTACGGCGTGGATCGCGGATACCGACCATCCATGGCCGCCCGCGGCGGTCGCCTATGACTCGACTATCTCCGCCGGCGCTGACGATCGTCTGCTTAACCCCGCGTGCCTGCAACAATGCGATCGAGCGGTCCACGGCATGGCCCTTTGCGATCCCGCCCAAGTCGATGCGTACACCGGACCGCAGAAAGCGGATGCTGTGCGTCTCACTGTCCAAGCGCACATGGTGATAGTCGATCCCCGGCAAAGCCTTCTCTAACGCCTCCTGCGAGGGCTTGATCTTGCGGCGAAAGTCATAGAGATGGCCGGCACTGGCATAAGTAATATCAAACGCGCCTTCGGTGATTTCCGACATTTTCAGGGATCGCGATATGAGGTCAAACAACTCCCGGCTGACGGTTACCGACTTGGCTGCTGCCTCGCGGTTAACGCGCGAAAGCTCGCTGTCCTCAAGATAGGTACTCATCAGTCGATCGATGCGACGCATCTCGTCCATCACTGCGGCGATCGCTGCCTTACCTTCTTCGGCGTCTTCATGCCACAGCTCCACGCGCACCATCGTGCCCATAATGGCCTGTTCATCGCTCAGCCATTCCGCGTACGCACGTGAGCTGAGGATGCTCAGCGCGATTAATAATAGCAGCGTGCTAACTAGCCGCCGGGATCTTGTACGCGAGAGGGTACGTTCAAACGGCTGCATTGATCCAATGTATCGTGGAGCATACGACAAAATTGGCGTGCGTCCCGACGCTTAGTTGAAATAGGGAAAACAGCCTCTATCGTCACATTTTAGTCGATGACAGTCGTCCCTGTAACTTAGGACAGGCGATGGTAACCGAAGAAAGTCAGATCGCCTTTGTATCGCCGGTGCGAACGTAATAGTCTTTGTGCAGGCGACGGCTACGAATCGGTGTAGACAAAAAA
>JBHIDJ010000098.1:0-11246 GCA_046760105.1 Acidiferrobacterales bacterium
CGATCCAGAAAACGATCTCACCCGTGGACGGTAGCGTCTACGTGGAACGCCCTTACACCTCTGAACAGGCAATCGCCCGCTTGCTTAGCAGGGCCAGCGACGCACAAGCGCAGTGGAAACACGTACCGCTGTCGGAGCGCGCGACAGTGTGTGCGCGTTTCGTGGACGCATTCGTGGCTAAAACCGATGAGATTGCCCCGGAGCTCAGCTGGCAGATGGGTCGTCCGGTCAGCGCGGCACCGAGCGAGGTGCGTGGCTTTGAGGAACGCGCCCGCTATATGATTGAGATCGCCGATCAGGCCTTGGCAGATGTACAGGTCGGTCCGAAATCCGGTTTTACACGTTTCATCCGACGCGAACCTCTGGGGGTCGTCCTAACCATCGCTGCATGGAACTATCCGTATCTGATCGCCGTGAACAGTGTCATTCCGGCGATCATGGCAGGCAACACAGTCGTACTTAAACATTCCTCGCAAACCCCACTTTGTGCCGAACGGTTTGCCGAGGCCTTTAGCGAGGCCGGGCTACCGGATGGTGCGTTCCAGGTGTTGCATATGGACCACGCCGGCACCGAACGTGCCATACAAGATTCACACGTGAACTTTGTCGCCTTTACCGGTTCTGCACGCGGTGGTCACAGTATCCAGCACGCGGCCTCGTCACGTTTCATCGCTACTGGGTTGGAACTCGGTGGAAAGGACCCGGCGTATGTGCGCTCTGATGTAGACCTGGAACATGCAATCGAAAACACGGTCGACGGCGCCTTCTTTAATTCCGGCCAGTCCTGTTGCGCAATCGAGCGCATTTACGTACACGAGAGAATCTACGACGCTTTCCTTGAGGGTTTCGTGGAACAAACCAAACAGTATCGGCTTGGCAATCCTCTTAATCCGGAGACCACACTCGGACCTTTGGTGCGCACCTCAGCGACCGACTTTGTGCGCAATCAGACCGAGGAAGCCATACGCGCGGGTGCGCGTGCACTGATCGATCCCCTCTTGTTTCCCGCCGATAGGCCTGGAACACCTTATCTCGCGCCACAGGTACTGGTCGATGTCGATCACAGCATGCGCCTGATGAGCGAGGAGAGTTTCGGGCCGGTTATCGGTATTATGAAAGTGCGTTCCGACGAAGAGGCGATCGAGCTAATGAATGACAGTCCCTATGGTCTTACTGCCTCGATCTGGACCCGTGATGAGGAAGCGGCGATTGCCATTGGCGATCGCGTTGATACCGGCACATGGTTTATGAATCGTTGTGATTATCTTGACCCCGCACTCGCCTGGGTTGGAATCAAGGACTCGGGGCATGGCTGTACATTGTCTTCCGTAGGTTACGAACACCTTACGCGACCGAAGTCCTTCCACCTAAGAACGGGGACCTGACATGACCGACGCATCCGACCTAAAGGGCAACTGGAATTATCCGACCGCAGTTCGCTTTGGTGCGCAACGCATAGCGGAGCTACCAGAGGCGTGTCGCGAGCTCGGTATGACACGACCGTTGTTGGTCACTGATCCCGGGCTGGCACAGCTCCCGATGGTGCAGCAAGCGATCTCGCGCAATGAAGCAGCGGGCATACCCACCGGCCTGTTCAGCGAGATCAAACCGAACCCAGTTGGGCAGAACGTCGAGGATGGTCTGACGCTCTATCGCGATGGAAATCACGATGGGGTGGTTGCCTTCGGGGGTGGTAGTGCATTGGACGCCGGCAAGGTCATCGCGTTTGTGGCTGGTCAGACTAAACCGATGTGGAATTTCGAGGATATCGGCGATAACTGGAAAGCTGCCAATGCGGAAGGCATCGCCCCAATTGTCGCGGTGCCGACAACAGCTGGCACCGGCTCGGAGGTCGGCCGCGCCGCTGTCATCCTGCACGAGGCAAGCGCTACCAAGAAAGTTATCTTTCATCCGAAGATGCTACCGTCGATTGTTATCGCCGACCCCGAGCTCACGGTCGGCCTGCCGCCCCACATCACCGCTGCCACCGGCATGGATGCCTTAGCCCACTGCCTGGAGGCCTATTGCGCCCCGGGCTACCACCCGATGGCGGAGGGTATTGCGGTCGAGGGCCTGCGCCTGACCAAAGACTGGTTACCCGTGGCGGTGCGTGACGGTAACAACCTCAGCGCCCGTGCACACATGATGGCCGCGGCCAGCATGGGAGCAACGGCATTCCAGAAGGGATTGGGGGCGATCCACGCACTGTCTCATCCGGTAGGCGCACTTTATGACACGCACCACGGTCTAACGAACGCGGTCGTTATGCCGTATGTGCTCGCCTTCAACCGCGAGGCCATCGAACAAAAGCTGACCCGCCTCGCGGCGTGGCTCGCTCTACCAAATCCTTCCTTCCAGGCAGTGATGGACTGGGTCCTGCAGCTACGCGAGGAAATCAAGATCCCGAACACGCTCAGGGATCTCGGCGTCAGCGATGAGCGCCTGGATGAGTTGTCTGAAATGGCAGCCATTGACCCGACGGCAGGCGGTAATCCAATACCTATCGGTGTCCCCGAGCTTAAGTCCATGTTCGTATCGGCCATAGAAGGACGTTTAGACTAGAGCTAGGTATATAGCATTGGAGAAGAGTGATGAGCGATGAAATTCTGGGCGGACGCCGCAAAGCATTGGAGGACTCGTTTTTCGCCAAGCAAAATGAGAAGCTTCGTCGCGCGCTGCGTGAGCACGAGGGTGCGAAGGCGAGAAAAGAAGCGCTCTCTGCCGCGTCCGGCATTACCGACGACGCCGTGCTGGAGGAGTTAATCGGCCTCGACATCGGAGCCGAGACGGTGGCGGCGCTGGCGCTCGTGCCGTTGCTGGAAGTGGCGTGGGCGGACGGAAGCATCGACGACAAGGAGCGACGCGCCATTCTTTCTGCCGCCGAGGAAGCGGGACTCGAAAAACAAAGCGCGAGCTATCAGCTTCTGGAGGGTTGGCTCGCGGTACGACCACAACGCAAAGTAGTGGCAGCGTGGAAGGATTACGTTGCTTCGCTTTCAAGCACATTGAGTGCCGAAGCCAAAATAGCGCTAAAGCAAGATCTTCTAGGGCGTGCACGTCGAGTCGCCGAAGCGGCAGGTGGGTTTCTCGGGCTTGGCAACAAGATTTCGAGCTCAGAGCAAGCCATCCTGGAAGAGCTGGAGCAGGCGTTTCCCTGAGTCCTGCACTTGCGGGCTGGTTGCGTTAGGCCGAACTCATCAATAACAGGTTTGTCTTAACGCATCTTCAAATCGTTCCTCACGCTTTGTTTGTAAGAAAACGAATGGCAATTTCCTATCCTCCACGCGTTTCTCTTGCACAGCTGCCCACCCCACTGGAACCGTTGGACAGGCTGTCGAAGGAAATCGGTGGACCACGCCTGTGGATAAAGCGTGACGACCTGACAGGTTCCGGTCTCAGTGGCAACAAAGTTCGCAAGCTCGAGTTCTCCGCCGGCGAGGCACTCGCACAAGGGTGTGACACCTTGATAACCTGCGGCGGGCTGCAGTCGAATCACTGCCGCACGACAGCGATTGTCGGTGCGCGTCTCGGGCTTAAGGTGCATCTCTTGCTGCGTGGCCTACCGGAAGGCGTGCCTGACGGCAACCTGTTTCTCGACCACCTGGTTGGGGGAAAGTTTTCGTTCTATCAACGAGAAGAGTACTACTCACGCCACGACGAGATTCTTGCAGAACTGCGCGAGAAGTACATAAGAGAAGGACATAAGGCGTTCGTGATCCCGGCAGGTGCCAGCGATGAGATCGGCCTGTGGGGCTACGTCGCCGCCTGTGAGGAGTTGAGGAACGATTTCGAGCGGCTTGGCTTCGTGCCAGACTATATCGTCAGTGCGAACGGCTCCGGTGGGACGCTCGCTGGTCTCATCGCCGGAAACGCCGTATACGAACTCGGCACAACGATTTGCGGCATTAACGTAGCCGATGATAACGCGCAGTATTTCAGCTCGAAAATTCGGGCCGACCTGCGGCATTGGAAGAAACGGTATAGACAGGATCTCGATGTTGAAACACTAACGATTAATGTCATCGAGGAATACGTCGGAGCCGGCTATGGCAAGGCCAAGGCGCCTGTTTTTGAAACAATACGGCGTGTCGCCCGAACAGAAGGCATCATCCTCGATCCTGTGTATACCGGTAAAGCTTTCCACGGCATGCTTACGGAAATCGAACAAGGCCCATTGAAAAGAGCCAAAAATATTGTCTTCATTCACACTGGCGGTATTTTTGGTTTATTCGCTCAACGGGGAGAATTTCAGTTCGACAGTGCTGCAGTGACATAATCTTGTAGGAACCTCACATGTCCCGCGTGGAGTTTGCATGAAAATCGTTCAGTTCGTCTCGTTTGGCACACCGCACGAAGTCACCGACTGCCTCGAGGTTCCTGATGTCGGTTCACCGTTGGACGATGAAGTCATTGTCGAAGTTGAGGCTTTTCCCATCAACCCAGTGGACTTGCTTACGATCAAAGGTCATTACGCCGTAAAACCGCTGCTGCCGGCCACGTTGGGCGCCGAGGGTGTAGGCCGTGTCACCGCCACTGGTACGAGCGTCAGCAACCTGGCCGTGGGCGACCGCGTAATCCTGCTCGGCCGTGATAACTGGGCGCAGCAGCGCAAAGTCAAAAGTCACCATGTGCTCAAGGTGCCAAAGGACGTGGATGTACTGCAACTTGCCATGTTGAAAGTGAACCCGGCTACGGCGTTATTGATGCTTCGTGATTATATTCAGCTTGATCCGGGCGACTGGGTGATCCAGGATGCTGCTAACTCAGGCGTTGGGCACTATCTTATCCAACTGGCCAAAACCGATTGCATTCGTACTGTAAACGTGGTGCGGCGTGAAACACTGATCGGGCCACTCAAGGCCGCTGGTGCGGATGTGGTCGTGGTCGACGGGGACGACCTACCCAAGCACGTGAGGTCGGAAACCGACGATGCTCAGATCAAGCTCGGACTGGATGCGATCGCGGGTGACATTTGCATTCGTCTCGCGGACTGTCTTGCCGACGGCGCTACCCTCGTGAACTACGGTCTGTTGTCGGGTAAGGCTTGCATGCTGCGCCCTGACCAGACCGTGTTTCATGGGATTACGCTCACCGGCTTCTGGCTGGCTAAGGTCCTCCCCCAGATGTCGCATGAGGCGATTACAGCGCTATACGCAGACCTCGCCCAACGCATTGCCAGTGGCAACCTGCACGCCAACGTGGAAGCGACCTACCCGATCGAAGACATCAGCGCGGCGCTGGAACACGCCGCACGCACAGGCCGCAGCGGTAAGATCTTGGTCACGCCAAACGGCCCCCTCCCTTCCTCTCCCCCATCTCGGGGGAGGGGATAGCACACGCAGCGATTGCGCGAGGAATTACGAGTGTCGTTAAGCCAGTGGTAACCAGCACACCCACACAACAAACCGCAACCTGGCCAGATGAGATTTTCACTATTTTGAAAAGGGCCGGCATCCGTCAGGTTGTGTATGTCCCCGATGCTGGACACACACGCTTAATTGAACTGTGTCAGACCGACAACACTATCAAAGCCATTTCGTTGACGACGGAAGAGGAAGGCGTCGCCGTGTTGGCGGGTGCCTGGCTTGGTGGCGAGCGCGGGGTGCTGCTCATGCAGTCCAGCGGCGTTGGCAACTGCATTAATATGCTCGCGATGGTGCAGGAGTGTCGTTTTCCCTTGCTGGCGGTGGTCACCATGCGCGGCGAGTGGGGCGAGTTCAACCCTTGGCAGGTACCTATGGGACAAAGTACGAAGCGATTGCTAGAGCATGCCGGTGTGATCGTTCAGCACGTGGATGAGGCCGCAAGGCTTGCGGAAACCGTGAATGCAGCGGCGCACCTCGCATTCGATGCTTACCGCGCGGTGGCGGTATTAATTTCACAACGGATCATCGGCTTCAAGGACTGGACTAAATGAGTGAGCCGAAAAAGATCACACTTGACCGCCGTGAGGTCGTCGCACGGATTCTCAAAGAACGTAACGATGCGCTGCTGGTTACCGGCCTGGGCAGCACCAGCTGGGACGCTGCGGCCGCCGGTGATCACCCTAACAATTTCTATCTCTGGGGGGCGATGGGTGGCGCGGCGATGGTTGGGCTCGGTCTTGCGCTCGCGCAGCCAAAGCGGCGCGTGCTTGTAATCACCGGTGACGGCGAGATGCTCATGGGGCTCGGTGGGCTCGCAACCATCGCCGTACAGAAAACGCAAAACTTGTCCATTGTGATGATAGACAACGAGGCGTATGGCGAAACCGGTATGCAGGCCACACATACGCACCATGGGGTAGACCTTGCAGGAATGGCGGTGGCAGCGGGTTTCCCGAAGAGCATCACTGTGTACAAAAATAACGAGCTCGAAGCCCTGATACCCATACTGTACCACCAGGCCGGCCCGGTGTTCGCCGCGATTAAGGTCACAGCAACCGAGGCGCCGACCGTACTACCGCCGCGCGATGGTCCCTATCTCAAAAACCGGTTTCGCCAATCTCTGTTGGGCAGCAAAGCTACCGAAGCCTGTTAAGGTTACGATATGGCAATCTCTGCCGCGGAGCAAAACTACCGAATAGGCAGTATCATTAGAATCGGATCACAACACAATCGGCACCGCGAATACCAAAAACCAATAGAATCGCAGCTGAGAGGTTAAACCATGTATTGCTTTGGTATCGGCGAAGCGATCTGGCGAATACGGCTTTACAGCCTTTTTGTCGTAGTCATCATGCAACTCGGCATGGCGTTCCCAGCTTGGTCTGCCACATTCACTGTAAATAGCATCGCAGACACCCCTGACGTCGCTGCTGGCAATGGTCTCTGTGCCGATGGGTCGGGCAATTGCACCTTGCGCGCCGCTATCCAGGAAGCGAATGCCTTAGTGGGTAGCGATACCATCAATCTCGGCACCGCTACCTATACGTTGACCGGTGCGGCTGGCGATGATCTCGCGCTTTCGGGCGATCTCGACATCACCGAAGATGTAACCGTTACTGGCACTGGAACCACGAATACTTTTATTAGCGGTGGCAATGTCGACCGCGTTTTCGATATCGACCCCTCCGGCCCTACTGGCGTCACGGTGACTATTTCCGATCTAACCATTCAAAGTGGTAACGTCCCCGGCGAAGCAGGCGGCGGCGTTCGCAATCGCGGGACATTGTCCCTTACGGTCACCACGCTTAGCAGCAACGTAAGCGGGATAGACGGCGGCGGCATCCTCAACTCCGGCACGCTCACGGTTACTAATAGCACTTTGACTAGTAACGATGCCAGCAGTCGTGGCGGCGGCGTGTTCAATGGCAGCGGTGCTTTGTTCACCCTCACCGCAAGCACCGTGACGAGCAATGACACCCTCGGTGTTGGCAGCGACGGCGGTGGCATCTTCAATACTGGCACCGCCACGCTTACAAATAGCACCATCACTAGTAATGTCGCCAACGATGCAGGTGGCGGCATATTCAACGATACCGGCGCAATGACAACTGCAATCAATACCACTATTAGTCATAACACCGGTACCACTGGCAACGGCGACGGTATATTCAACAACGCCGGCACCGCCACGCTGACCAACACCGTCGTCGCCAACAACGTCGGCAACAACTGCGGTGGCGGCATCGCATCCGGCGGCAACAATCTGGACAGTGCCAATACGTGTGGCTTCACTGGTGCGGGTGATATCACGAATCAAGATCCGCTGCTGGGCGCTTTGGCCAGCAACGGCGGGCCCACACAGACCCGCGCGCTATCGGTAGGCAGTCCAGCGATTGATGCCGGCAGCAATGCCGCGTGCCTGGCCCTGGCCATGGCCACCGACCAGCGTGGCGTCGCCCGTCCGTTCCCGGCTGCTGGTTTCTGCGACATCGGTGCCTTTGAGTTTACGCCGGGGGTGGACCTGGCAGTGACCAAGACCGACTTTGACGATTGTGCGGATCGGGGCGACATACTGAACTATGTCATTACCGTCACGAATAATAGTGCAGACGATGCCACCGGCGTCACGGTGACGGATACCTTGCCCTCCGGTGTCACGTTTGTATCTGTTAATGCCAGTGCCGGGTTTTGCAGCCAGTCGGCGGGCACGGTTACCTGCAACCTGGGAACGCTTACTGGCGGCAACAGCGTTACGATCACGCTGCTGGTCACGGCGGATGAGGTCCAACAGGTCATCAACATTGCGAGCGTAAGCCTGAACGAGTTGGATCCCAATCTCGCCAACAATAGCGCCGAGGACGAGACCCGTATCAATTGCAGCGAAGACAACTGTTTTATCGCCACCGCCGCTTATGGCACCCCGATGGCAGAGGACGTAAGAATGTTGCGCGCCTTCCGAGACCGGTACCTTCTTACAAACGCCGTCGGCAGGAAGTTTGTTCAGCTCTACTACCGCTATAGTCCGCCCGTCGCGAACTATATCCGAAAACATGACACACTTCGGACGGTGGTTCGCGGCAGCCTTAAGCCGCTGGTATGGCTAAGTCGAATCCTGGTACAGGAAGACGCTGCACGGCAAACACAGAAGTGAAAGGGCGAGGTTGTCGCTGCGTCCCTTGAGGCCCAAGCCGCCACTACGATAAAGTTATGCCAGAAACTTCTAAGTCGCATGAGGATGCGGTACCTTAAAGAGGAGACATGGCGCCAAAGCCTGTGATAAGTCAAACGTGACTGAACGGACTCGTATTCGATTGACCGCTCTAGGAGAAACGTTATGCATGCGCAAACGCAACCGCTCGAAACATACAAGATGCACATTAACGGGGAATGGGTTGAATCGGCGTCCGGCGACTACTTCGAGAGCGAGAACCCCTACACCGGTGGACCCTGGGCCTTGATCCCGCAAAGCCACGCGGACGATGCCGACCGCGCAGTCCGTGCCGCGCACACAGCCTTCACGAGCGGTGAGTGGCCGAAGCTAACAGCCTCACAGCGCGGCGCATTGCTACGCAAGCTGGGTGACCTATTAACTGCAAATGCGAAACACCTTGCCGACATCGAAGTGCGTGACAACGGCAAGTTGATTGCGGAGATGGGCGCGCAACTTAACTATCTGCCACAATGGTATTACTACTATGGCGGGCTTGCCGACAAGATCGAGGGCGCGGTGATCCCAATCGACAAGCCTGGTAACTTAAATTACACGCGCTATGAGCCACTTGGGGTCGTTGTCGCGATTATCCCCTGGAACTCCCCGCTCTTATTGACCGCCTGGAAGCTCGCACCAGCACTAGCGGCGGGCAACACCGTCGTCGTGAAGCCATCCGAATATACTTCGGCCTCCATGCTCGAGTTCATGAAGGTGTTTGAGCAAGCGGGCTTTCCGCCTGGCGTTGTTAATGTCGTAACGGGCTTCGGACCGGATGTCGGCAAAAGGCTCGTCGAGCATCCTCTCGTTGCAAAAGTAGCCTTCACCGGGTCGGATAAAACGGGTGAAAAGATCTATGAAGCAGCCGCACGCGGGCTGAAGCGAGTAAGCCTCGAGCTTGGCGGTAAATCGCCTAACATCGTGTTCGACGACGCCGAGATCGATAACGCCATAAAGGGTGCGATCTCAGGCATCTTCGCGGCGACCGGTCAGACTTGCATCGCAGGCTCGCGACTACTGCTCCAGGAGAGTATCCATGACCAGTTTGTCGACAAGCTGATTGCGTTCGCAAAGACCGCCAAGATGGGTGATCCCATGAGTCTCGATACACAGGTCGGCCCAGTTACCAATAGACCGCAATATCAAAAGGTACTCGATTACATTGACATCGCCAAAGGCGAAGGCGCGGAAACCCGACTCGGCGGTGAAAAAGCCAGCCGACCGGAATGCGGTGACGGCTGGTTTGTGGAACCAACCATTTTCACACAGGTTAAGAACTCTATGCGTATCGCACAGGAAGAGGTATTTGGTCCCGTGCTTTCTGTAATTCCGTTCAAAGATGAAGACGAGGCGGTCGCTATCGGCAACGACGTCGTCTTTGGTCTTGCCGCCGGCGTGTGGACGCAGAGTATTCGCCGTGCCATCACGATTGCAGAACGCCTGCGCGCAGGCACTGTGTGGGTAAATACCTACCGTGCAGTGAGTTACATGTCACCGTTCGGCGGCTACAAAAGAAGCGGGCTCGGCCGAGAAAACGGTCAGGATATGATCAAAGAGTACATGCAAACCAAAAGTATTTGGATCTCGACGTCCACCGAGGTTCCA
The DNA here is from genome assembly GCA_046760105.1 of Acidiferrobacterales bacterium. Classification (GTDB taxonomy): domain Bacteria; phylum Pseudomonadota; class Gammaproteobacteria; order Acidiferrobacterales; family SPGG2; genus JBHIDJ01. Next base: position 10,180 of record JBHIDJ010000098.1, read on the forward strand.
AATCCGTTTGTTATACGGTAGACGAATAGACGCCGTTTTTGCGTTGAGCATGTAACGCGCTGACTCGCGCGGCGCTTCCCATAACAAACATGAAGCTTAAGATCGACCATGTCGCGATTGCCGGATCGCGTTTGGCGCCATTACAGGACGCGTTTGCCGAAGTGGGGCTGAAGACGGATTACGGTGGTCCACACTCCAACGGCATTACCCACATGTCACTGCTCGGCTTTGCCGACGGTTCCTATATCGAACTGATCTCAAGTTTCAAAACTACCGAGACATCTCCCTGGTGGCATGAGCACATCATTGGGGACGGTGGGCCTTGCGCCTGGGCAGTCGAAGTGGAAGATGTGGCTGAGGAAGCAAGTCGCGCTGCGGCGTTGGGCATTCCTGTGGACGGGCCGACCTACTATCATCGCGAGCGGCCTGATGGCACGCGCGTGGAATGGGACCTAGCCATCATCGGCAATGAGGGCATGGGCGCATTACTTCCATTCGTCTTGAAAGATCGCACACCCCGCCATTATCGGGTATCGACTTCGGTAAGCGTTGGGGACACCGAGCTAACAGGCATCGGACTCCTAGTGCTCGGTGTTAAGGACATGGAGCGCGCATGTAATCTATTTCAATGCGTGTATGGGTTGCCAGCCCCCCCACAACTCACCGAGTCGTCAGGTCTTAAAGTGTCACTCGCGAGTTTTCACGAGCAACCTTTTGCGCTTGCGACACCTCTCGAATCCGACGGCTGGCTTAGCGAACGACTGGCACGATTCGGTGATTCACCATGTGCGTGTTTGATTGGAACAACCGATCTGGCGGCGTCAACGAAGCGATTCCCGCTACGCGAAAGCGAGCCCTGGTTCGGCCGACAGGTTGCTTGGTTCAACTCACCTGCTTTGGATCGCCTTAGAATCGGGGTAATCGGACTTAAACGCTAGGACACCCCGAGCTAAGGGGTATCGCTCTGCGACTGCCTACAACCTCGTGGTTCTAGCGACAAACCGATCGAGAATATTGAATCAAGACGCGGTATCGGATTTTGGCGGTAAAGCCTTGCCCGCGCCCTC
>JBHIDJ010000099.1:0-11097 GCA_046760105.1 Acidiferrobacterales bacterium
TCGGGCGCAGGATGTAGACCAGCGCCTTGTCGAGTGGCGCGGCAGGCATTTTCTTCTCGGTGTGGGTGATGATATAGGTCCATTCTTCCACCTCGTCCTGGGCCAAGGCGCTCGTAGGACCACCCAGCAGAAGAAACAGTGAGAAAAACGTGATTGTTCGTTTGCCCATCATGTTGCTTCCTCTCGTCTCTGCCGAGTCCGTGGCACAATGAATATCGTTGGCTCTCAAAGGACTACGCTGTTTACGAGCCGTAGATAAGAGAAATGGAGGGCAACACCCCTCAGAAAGCGGCAAGCTATAAACGGCAGGTAACTGTTGGTTGGTTCTTCCGGATGGCTGATCAGCCAGGCTTAACCGAACGTTAAGGGCATCCCCTTACCTGCCGGGCACATTATTAAGCGTAGCACTGTCGCAAAAGGTCGACAAGGATAACAGGGTGTTTCTGGCCAACGAAACTGGCTTAGTGCGAGTCCGAACTGTAGTTCGTCAGTATAAAGGTCAGCCTTGTCAGACAGGTGACGGCTGTGACGGTCGCATGTGAGTCGCTCGTCTTGCTAAAGGACGTGGAGTTCCCTCGGATATGGAGTTAGATACTCAAACCCTGTATCTGTCACGAGTATCGAGTCGCCAACCCGCGCACCGAATCTCCCGGGAATGGTGATGCCTCCGTCAACAGCAAACGTCATGCCTGCCGCTAACGGCGTTTCGTCGCCCGGCTTGAATTCTGGTTTTTCAAGAAAGGAACAGCCGATGCCACGACCGGTGCGATACGCCGGCTCGTACCCAGCCTCACGATAGGCCGCATCAGCCGCAGCATGGACCTCTTCGGCGACAACCCCAGGTCGAACACTCTGCAGCGCAGCCGCTTGTGCGGCGACGGCAGCTTCATAGATGCGCGCCTGTTCATCTGTAACCTCAGCCACGAAATATTCGCGATCGAAGCCCAACTTGTACTGCTTAAAATTGGCAATTCCACAGTAACACAGATACACCGGGTCACCCCGTCTTAGCCGACGAGCCGTCGACCGACGGTGAACAAAGCACGTGTCATGACCGGACTGGAGAATTTGCAAGTTATAAATCGTAGGCGAGACGAAACGGTCGCGCTCTTCTGGCGTCAAGAATTCTGCGGCCTTACGCGTACCCGCAGCAATCACCGCAAGTGCGACTTCATACTCCGGCACACCCTCGCCGATGGTCTGCTCGGCGGCCGCGGTCATGGAGACGGCGACCTGCCCGGCCTGCCGCATGATCCCGATCTCCTCTGGATCTTTAATCATGCGCATCTCGCTGAGCAGACTCGAGGCATCGACATAGTTGGCCTTGGGGAGCTCGGCCCTCACAAATTCAGAAACTAAAGCCGGAATCCGCAACTGCTCAATACCGATGTTCGCGTTTCTGCGTTGCCCCAAGAGATGTCGAAGCGGCCGCATCCATTCGCCATCCACACCATCTACCCATTTGCGAATGTCTTGTATCCAGGTCATGTTACTTGCCATCTCGGATTCCATCAGCGGTGTGATGACTGTGCAGTCGCCAGATCGTGGAACAACGACCATGGTCGGGCGACCGAATTCGACGCCGAGGTATCCCCAGTAGCCAGATACGTAATAGATGGAATCGGGGTCCGTTAGCAGCGTGACATCGATGTTCGCATCTGCCATACGGCGCTGAAGCTCTAGCGCTCTGCGCTGAAAGATGTCACTCATATCAGGCTGGCCTATGGATGTTCATGCGGTTTTTACGATCAGGTCCAGAGACGCGCGGCTTAGCGGTTCACACCCATCCCCGGTAACTCGTACTGTCTGCCCCAGGCTCATGGCGCGACTATCGTTGCTGTTCATCAGAACCATGTGCAGAAAAAAGATCATATTCGGTTTCGCAACGACGGGATTGCCAGTGTAGAACATGGGCCAATCCATCCATGTCGGCGTAAACGTCGTGCCCAAGCTATATCCGCAGGCGTTCAATCGGTGTTCTTTGTAGCCAGCTGCATCCATCGTACGGGCGTGGGCATCAAACACCTCGCCGATGGGACGATCCAGTTTGAGCGCGTCCATGCAGTTATGCATCGCTTCAACGCATGCTTCATGCATAGTGACATGTTCCGGATCTGGCGCTCCAATTATTACGGTACGCATCAGACACGCGTGGTAGTGCCGGTATGCGCCAGCAAACTCGAGCGTCAACTGGTCTTTGTCCGCCAAATGTCGCCGGCCCGTAAAGTAGCGACATAGCAATGCATCGCGTCCAGAGCCGATAATGTACTCGTTGCCAGGATAATCGCCGCCGCCACGAAAGACGGCGCCGTGCATGGCGGCCAAGATCTCACCCTCGAAGGCGCCAGGCCGAGCCAATTGCACGGCTTGCTCTAAGGCCTCGTCGGCAAGTTCGGCCGCCCGGCGCACGTACTCGATCTCCGCCGAGCTCTTTACCACACGCAAGCGGCTTACGAGGTCAGAAGCGTCTTCCAGCTCGCAAAAGCCTGCTAGCGAAATCTCTACCCGTCGCCAGTTATAAGCCGTCAGGCCGTAGGCATCCCATTCGATGCCAAGCCTTTTGCCCTTACAACCGTGCTCTATTAAGATGTCGCGCAGCTGGTCCGCGGGGTTTTTCCCCACCTCATCCACCCAGATGCGTATATCCTCAATCACTGATGTGTGTCGTGCCTGTCGCAAATCGGGCGCCCGCGTCAACAGTATCATGCGGCCATCAGCACCGAGGTATAAACACTGGAAGAAGCAATAGCCGAAGGTGTCATAGCCTGTCAGGTAATACATGCTCTCCTGCCGGAACATAAGGAGGCCATCGAGCCCTCGCATGCCCATCTGTCCAACTACCGCTTGGCGTCTGTTTGCTAATTCCTGTTCCGAAAAATGAATCGTCATATTCGACGTTCCCCCAGTGCACTTGCATTCCCACTTACCGGTCTCATTTCAGCGGGTGAAGCTTCGACGATGATCGGTTTCTTGGCCACTCGTTGGCACCAAGAGCTGGTGTGCGTAATATACACGAGCGCATTGAAATCATTATAAGATAGCGTGGATCGGCCAGTATTCAGGCAGTCACGAACCACGAGAGAACTGGAGCGCGATGCACACCAGCTCGGTCCTCAGGTCTGAACACTTCGGTGCTCTCGGCCGGCCAACATAACCAGGGTTGCGGGTCAAACACGCGTTAGAGGTGCAAGCCAATGGTAACCAAATCCGACGGCACGGACGATAAAAGCGAAAACCCAAGATCTAGTCCAAGCGACCAGGCGTTCACCAGCGAGACGCTCTACGGTACGAGGCATGAGCCGACGTATGCCGGTGCCCTCAGTTTCATGCGCCGGAAATACACCAAAGACCTAACCGGTGTTGATGTCGCCGTCACAGGCATACCGTTAGATACGGCCACCACCAACCGTCCGGGCGCCCGCTTCGGGCCGGCGGCGATACGCGCCGCATCGGCCCATATGGCCTGGGGCCCACCGTGGCCTTGGGGTTTCGATCCGTTTGACCGACTTGCCGTGATCGATTACGGGGATTGTGCTTGGGATCACGGTAGACCTGGAACAATACAGAACACAATCGAGGTTCACGCCGATACCATAATAAAAAGCGGAGCCTCGATGGTCGCTCTCGGGGGTGACCATTTCATCACGCTGCCGCTGTTGCGCGCACATGCGAAGAAATACGGTACGCTTGCTTTGGTGCATTTCGACGCACACTCCGACACTTGGGAGTGTGAAGACGGGCGAGTCGATCACGGCACCATGTTCTGGCATGCAGTGAAAGAGGGTGTGGTCGATCCGTTGCGTTCGGTGCAGATCGGTATTCGCACACACAACAGTAACCCGATGGGGTTTACGTGGTTGGATGCCAGCTGGGTGCACAACAACGGCATCGCGCGCACCATTGATCAAATCAAGCAACTGGTCGGCGACAACAAGACGTATCTTACCTTTGATATCGATTGCCTCGACCCTAGCTATGCGCCGGGAACCGGGACGCCAGTCTGCGGCGGGCTCTCCACACATCAGGCACAGGAAGTGATCCGCGGGCTCGATGGCATCGACTTCATCGCCATGGATCTAGTCGAGGTTGCGCCCGCCTACGACAACGCAGAGATCACGTCGTTGGCGGCTGCCAGTCTCGTGCTTGACTATCTGTGCCTGCGGGCACGCGATCTACCTTCGAGGCGGGAGAAACCTGAAGCGTAACGGCGTGGCCTGTTGGATTCATAAAAACATGAGGGGATACAGGAATGACGCATACCAGGCTTCGCAAATTCAACACCAAGGACATGTACCCTGACCAGTCGCTCGACAATGACTTGTGTATGGTCGTACGGGCGGGAAATCGCGTGTTTTTAAGGGGCCAGACTGGCCTTGACCTCGACGGCAATATGATCGGCATTGGTGATCCTACCGCCCAGGCGGAAAATGCGATGAAGTGTGTCAAAATCCTGCTTGAGGAAGCGGGAGCAAAGCTTGAGCACATCTGCAAGACGACCATTTACATCACCGATCGGGCCTATCGTAAACCGGTTTACCAGGTGATCGGCAAGTGGCTAAAAGGGGTCTATCCCTGCTCTACTGGTCTAATCGTAAAAGGGCTGGCGCGACCTGAAATGCTCATGGAGATAGATGTCGAGGCGGTGATCCCCAAACAGTAATTGCAAGCAATGCTGGCGCCGCAACAAATCGATCACTATCGAGAGCGCGGCTACACCAACGGCGCATGACTACAAAAGATCTTATAAGTCTCGACATGATAAAACGACTGGTATCTTTCGATACCACCAGTCGGAACTCTAATATGTCGATGATCGAATACATTCGTGATTATCTGGCCGATCTGGGGGTCGACTCTCATCTCACTTTCGACGATGCCGGCAAGAAGGCCAATCTTTATGCGACATGCGGCCCGCAAGGCAAGTCCGGGATTTTGCTATCGGGCCACACCGATTGCGTTCCGGTTGACGGCCAGGACTGGAATACCGATCCGTTCGAGGTTCGCGAGCAAGACGGTCGGCTTTACGGGCGTGGCACCACCGACATGAAATCCTTTATTGCCATCGTATTAGCCGTCTTGCCTGGAATATTGGAGCGAGGATTAAAGGCCCCTATTCATTTCGCATTCTCCTACGATGAGGAAGTCGGCTGTCTTGGCGTTCACAGGTTGATCGCTCAGCTTGACTCCATGCCCGTGAAACCGCAGGCGTGTATTGTTGGCGAACCTACCGGCATGCAGGTGGTGACCGGTCATAAGGGAAAGTACAGCGTGCGTTGTCATGTCCATGGTTTCGAGTGCCATTCTGCGCTGACCCACCAAGGTGTTAATGCTGTCGAGTTTGCCGCCGACCTTGTTGCACTGTTGCGCAAGCTAGGGTGCCGCCTACGAGAACAAGGACCCTTCGATGATACTTTCGACCCGCCTTTCACGACTGTACACGCGGGTGTCATTCAAGGCGGAACTGCGCTGAATATCGTTCCAAAGAGTTGCTGGTTCGAGTACGAAATCCGAAATCTTCCCGATCATGATGTTGAACCGTTGTTAGCGGAGGTCAGAGACTACGCAGAGAATGTATTGCTCCCGGAGATGCGAAAGGTGTCGAACGAAGCCGGCTTTTCATGGGAGAGTTTGCCCTGCTATCCCGCCATGGCCGTCGACGAACACAGCGAAATAACCCAACTTGCCAAAGTGCTCAGTGGCAATCATGTCTCCGGGAAAGTGAGCTTCGGAACGGAAGGTGGGTTATTTCAACAGGCAGGTATACCCGCCGTAGTCTGCGGTCCCGGTAGCATCATGCAAGCTCACAAACCAAACGAATTCATCAGCCTAAACCAGGTTGCCCAAGGAGAAGCGTTTGTGTCGCGCCTAATGGCTCAGGCCTGCCAATCCTAAAGGAAACTACCTTGGCATACAGCGGTTATGAGACCTTAGCGCCAGCGACGCGCGTGTTCGACCGCGTCAGCGAAGCGTTCCTGTGCGTTTGCCAGATCCTGTTGGGGCGCAAAGCATGTGCGCGGCTCGGGGGTGGACGGCAGCTTCTCCGGCGTAGCGGCAACTCGGGCCCCGAGCATGGCGAAACGGGTGGTACCGAATCCGGTCATTTCGCTCACTACCGCCGGTAAGATTACCTCGAGCCCGGTCACATCGGCTAGGAACTGGCAGAAATAGCGGTTGTTAGTCACCGCCTCTCGCGGAGTAGCCGCACGTGCGGAGGTCGCCTGAAGCACTACGTGCTTGATCGCCGATACCGGGTAGCACCCGGTGAGCGGCGCGCCAAAGCGTTAACGCGGTTAGAACAAGCTTGGGGGGACTGCAATTATGGCGGAGAAAGTGATCCACGGACATGTTATCCATCCGATGGCCGTGCCGGAAATCGTCTGCAAGGCGATACCCGACGACGAGCGCATATGGGTTCCACAGGCGCCGAACGTCTGGTTCCGACCGCTGATGCTCAACACGGTCGAGGGAGGATGGTGTAATCTGTTACGCGTACGCAAGTCCGGTGTTCTAAGCCGACATCGCCACCCAGCACCGGTTCACGGCTTCGTCATAAAGGGCTCATGGCGATACCTGGAACATGACTGGATCGCCACCGAAGGGTCGTATGTCTTCGAACCGCCCGGTGAGGTCCACACATTGGTCGTCGACGATAGCGTAGAAGAAATGATCACCTTTTTTAATGTGTCTGGTTGCATGTACTACGTCGACGATAAAGGCAGAAGCACCGGCTTTGAGGATGTGTTCTCCAAAATCGATATGTGTCGGTCACATTATGCCGAGGTCGATCTGGGTGCGGAGTACGTAGAACAATACATACGCTGACCACGGGTCACGCAGTCCACCAGTAGCGAGTCGTCGAGATCGCCTGGTGGTCTGATATAAATGTTGAACCAAGAAACCACAGGAGGAGTCATGACTATCCAACGCATGCACACCGGCCCGCGTATGAGCCAGGTGGTTGTTAACGGAAATACGGTGTATCTGGCTGGGCAAGTAGCGCTCGATGCGCCAGGCACCTCGGCGACCGATCAAACCAAGGATATTCTCAAGCGGATTGATACACTGCTTGCCGAAGCCGGTACCGATAAGTCGAAACTGCTGTCGGCTACTATATGGTTGTCCGACATAAAGACATTCGGTGAGATGAACGCGGTGTGGGACGCTTGGATCGATCCACAGAACCCACCAGCCCGGGCGTGTGTTGAGTCAACGCTGGCCGCCCCGCAATACAACGTCGAGATTATGGTAGTCGCGGCACGTTAGCATCCAACAAAGGCCCGCGGCCTCATGAAAGTCTTAGTATTAGGTAGTGGCGTCATCGGGGTGACCACCGCGTATTATCTTGCACGTGATGGGCACGAGGTCACTGTTATCGATCGTCAACCGGAACCTGCGAATGAAACAAGTTTCGCGAATGCAGGCCTGGTTGCACCCGGTCACGCCTATGCCTGGGCCGCGCCCGAATCTCCAAAGATCCTGTTCAAATCGCTTTTCAATCCTAACCAGGCATTGCGGCTGCGTCCGCGGGTTGATCCGCGGATGTGGTCGTGGGGCCTATTATTCCTGCGTCAGTGCACGGAGAAACGGGCGCGCATCAATACCATCCGGAAGCTCAGGCTCTGCATCGATTCACTCGATGCGCTGCACGAGGTCGTCAAAGAAACCGGCGTGCATTACGATGGCCGCACCGGCGGAAATCTTTATCTCTACCGGACACAAGCTACCTTTGATGCCGGCGTTACGCACACAAGCATCCTTCGGGAAAACGGACTGGAGTTGGAGTTCGTGGATCGCGACCGCGCCGCTGAGCTGGATTCTGCGCTTGCGCCTGTTAAGCACAAGATCGCCGGTGCTATCTACTCGCCCACGGATGAAAGTGGCGACGCCTGCATGTTTACACGCAACCTGGCGGACGTGTGTCGCGAGCGTATGGGTGTCAGCTTTGCATTCGAGACCACGATCCAGCGACTCGAGGTCGGCGGCGATACGATCGCGCGCGTCGTCACTGACAAGGGAAATTTTGCAACCGATATCTACGTCCTGTCACTCGGTTGTGACAGCCCGTTTCTAACGCGCAGGCTCGGCATCCGGTTGCCGATCTATCCCGTGAAAGGCTACTCGGTGACCGTTCCCGTGGGAGAGCAACACAAGGCACCAACTATCGGCGGCGTGGATGAGAACAGTCTAGCGGCCTGGGCACGCATGGGGGATCGTCTGCGTATTACCGCCACCGCCGAGTTCAGCGGCTACGACCGCAGTCACAAGCCCAAGGATTTCCGATTCATGCTAAGCGTCGCGCGTGACCTGTTCCCCGAGGGTGGCGACTACGAACAACCCACGTACTGGGCCGGGCTACGGCCCATGACGCCCGAAGGTACGCCCATTCTCGGTAAGACAAAATATCGCAACCTTTTTCTTAACACCGGACACGGTCATATCGGTTGGACGATGTCTTGCGGCTGCGCCCGCGTTACCGCCGACTTGGTCGCAGGACGTAAGCCTGAGATTAGCTTGGAAGGAATGATCTTGTCGCAGTGACTGTGGCCGTAGCGGTGAGTGGCACGGTACTTTTAATCAAAAGGTCGTGGTTCGATAGCTAGCTCGGAGGGTAAGGCATGAAGTCGCATTATCGGGTAGTCGTGATTGGCGGCGGTGTCACGGGATGCAGTGTTCTTTACCACCTCGCGAAAATGGGCTGGAAGGATGTCGTGTTGCTTGAACGCTCCGAGCTCACGTCCGGATCTTCTTGGCACGCGGCGGGTGTGATCCATACGATCAACGCGGATCCGAACATCGCTCGTCTGCAGGGCTACACTATTAAACTTTATGAGGAAATCGAAAAACTTTCGGGGCAGTCGTGTAGCGTGCATCGCCCCGGTGGCATCTACCTGGCCTCGACCCCGGAACGCCTCGACTACCTGAAGCAGGAGCGGGCGAAGGCCCGCTATATGGGTCTCGATTCCGACTTCATTACGATGGAAGAGGTCAAGGAGCTAAACCCACTTGTCGAGACCAAGCACTTCACCGGCGCCCTGTTCGAGCCGGCAGACGGTCATGTGGATCCAGCGGGCGTCACCCATGCCTATGCGAGAGCGGCGCGCCACTACGGTGCGGAGGTTCATCGCAACACACCCGTCGAGGATCTGCGGCAGCGGTCCGATGGAACCTGGGACGTGATGACGCCTGCGGGCACCATCAACGCGGAGATTGTGGTGAACGCGGCCGGTCTCTGGGGGCGCGAGGTCGGTCGCATGGCGGGCGTTGATTTGCCGCTGTTGCCGATGGAGCATCAGTACATCATCACCGAACCGATCAAGGAGATCGAAGAGCTCGGTCGTGAAATCGCGGTCACCATCGACTACGAAGGCAACGCATACACGCGCCAGGAGGGCAAGGGTCTGCTCATCGGTACCTATGAGCCGGGTTGCAGACCTTGGTCTGTGCGGGGCACCCCGAAGGACTTTGGTCACGAACTGCTGCAGCCCGACCTGGACCGCTTTGTCGATCGCATGGAGATTGCTTACGAACGTATGCCCACGTTGGCGACCGCCGGCATTAAGAACGTCACCAATGGCCCATTCGCCTTTGCGCCGGACGGGAACCCGCTCATCGGCCCCGTGCCTGGAATGCGTAACTTTTATGTCGCCTGCGCGGTTATGGCTGGGTTCTGTCAAGCGGGAGGCGTCGGGCTGTGTCTCGCGGAATGGATCATCGAGGGTGAGCCCAACATCGATGTCTTCGCCATGGACGTCGCCCGTTTTGGTGAGCACGCCACCAGCGGCTACACGATCGAGAAGGTGAAGGAGAACTATTCACGGCGGTTCATTATTACCTATCCGAATGAGGAGCTCCCGGCGGCCCGTCCCTGGAAGACGACATCAATATACGAGAACCTAAAAGAAAGAGGCGCCGTGTTCGGCACATCCTTCGGACTGGAACACGCACTCTGGTTTGCGCCGGAAGGTGTCGAGCCACGGGAGATTCCCACGTTCCGCCGTTCCAATGCCTTCGAGTATGTGGCGGAGGAGTGCCGCGCCGTGCGTGAGAACGTCGGCATCCTCGAGATCGCCAACTTTGCAAAATACGAGATCAGCGGAACTGGCGCTGAGCGTTGGCTGGACCGGATCTTCGCCAATCACATGCCAAAGACAAACCGGTTGCTGCTGAGTCCCATCTTGAGCCCAAAAGGCCGCCTTGCGGGCGATCTCACGGTGGGCAAGCTCGGCGACGAGCGCTTTTATATCTTCGGATCCGGCGTGATGCAGGCGGCACACATGCGCTGGTTTCTGCGCCATCTGCCGGACAGCGGGGTAATGGTGCGCAACTGCAGCAACGAGCTCCACGGGCTGGCCATCGCCGGGCCGCAGTCACGCGAGTTGCTATCGCGCCTGACGCTTGAGGACGTTTCGCGTAACACCTTTCGTTTTCTGGACCTAAAGGAATTCGAGGTCGCTGGGATCAAGTGCATCGTCGCCCGCATATCGTTCACCGGTGAGCTTGGTTACGAGATCTATTGTCCGTCTGCCTATCAGCTCGCACTGTACGACGCGATCATGACGGCGGGGGCGAATATGGACGTCAAGCTCTTTGGCGGACGTGCCCTGTTTTCGCTGCGCCTGGAGAAGAACTACGGTATCTGGACTTACGAGTTCAGGCCCGATTTCACTGCGGCCGAAGCCGGTCTCGACGTCTTCATCGATTTCGATAAAGCGGTCGACTTTATCGGCAAGGAACCGGCGTTGGCCGAGCGTGGGGCCGGACCGAAGCGCCGCCTCGTCGTGCTCGTGGTTGACGCCGATGATGCGGACGTCAACCGCGACGAGCCGGTCTTCCACAACGGCGGATGTGTCGGTTATGTCACCTCGGGTGGTTACGCCCATTACACGAAAAACAGCGTCGCTATGGCTTATGTCCCCGCTGAACTCGCCCGGGAGGGCACCGAGTTCGAAATCGAGATACTCGGTGCCAAACGACCTGCCAAAATACAGTTAGAGCCACTTTACGATCCGAAGCGCGAACGCATGCGTGGCTGATTCGACAGTGGTGAGCGCGAGTGGATCGTACGCCCGAAGTTAATCTGGAAAGAATGAGGTTATC
>JBHIDJ010000100.1:0-11055 GCA_046760105.1 Acidiferrobacterales bacterium
GTCGCTCACAGACTAGCTAACAACCAACCCATACGCACGGGCGTGATGCGCCACGCCACCACAATGTCGCCCAGGTCCGGGCTCCAGGAAAAACGGACGGGAAACAGACGGCGAGGGTTACCGGTAGCTACAGCTGACCACGTTCGAAGTCTGCTCGTGCAGTCAGTGCGCCGCTTTCAGGGCTCTGGGGATCTTAAAGGTGACTTTCTCGGTCTTGCCGGGCCGTTCTTCGATCATCTGTGCCCCCCACTCGTGCAGTTTTGCCACTACCCGCTGCACGAGAATCTCCGGGGTGGAAGCGCCGGCCGTGACGCCGATTTCCCTCACCCCCTCCAGCCACTCACGTCGAAGATCCTGGGGACCGTCGACCAGGTAGCCGCGCGCGCCAAGGCTGTCGGCTACTTCGCGCAAGCGGTTGGCATTCGAGCTATTCGAGGAGCCGACCACGAGCACCACCTCGCAGTGACGCGCCAGCTCTTTAACAGAATCCTGGCGATTCTGTGTCGCGTAGCAAATATCTTCCTTTCTGGGCCCTTTAATCTTTGGAAATCGCTCACGTAGCGCATCGATCACGCGTGCCGTGTCGTCCATCGACAGCGTGGTTTGGGTTATGAAGGCAAGGTTCTCCGGATCCTTGACCTCGAGATACTCGACATCGTCCGGTGTTTCGACCAGATACATGCCACCCTCAGCCTGCCCCAAGGTGCCTTCTACCTCCGGGTGGCCAGCGTGGCCAATGAGAATGCATTCGGTATTGTTCTTGCGATACAGGTGCACTTCCATATGAACCTTGGTCACCAGCGGGCAGGTCGCGTCGAACACCCGCAACCGTCTTTCGGCCTCCTGCCGAACCGCACGCGAGACGCCGTGAGCGCTGAATATGACCGTCGCACCATCAGGGATCTCAGCCAACTCCTCCACAAAAACAGCGCCCTTGGCCTTTAGCTGCTCCACGACCAACCGATTGTGCACCACTTCGTGGCGTACGTAGATGGGTGCGCCGAACTTTTCGAGCGCGCGCTCGACAATTTCTATGGCGCGGTCGACACCGGCGCAAAAACCACGGGGGCTTGCCAGGGTAACATTCATCGCTTTTTCTTAGTCGCTAGGGCTCGTACGCGGATTATGACGCGCGCTGCAACCAAGGTCCAATCAACGTTTCGGCTGCACGTCGAGAATTTCCACCTCGAAAACCAGGTCATGACCCGTTAGCGGGTGGGTAAAGTCCACCATGACGCGCTCGTGCGCCATCTTTACCACGGTACCAGGAAGCTCGCGGTCGTCCGGTCCCGCGAAACCGATCACCTGCCCTTCCCGCAGTGTCATGCCAGGTGGAAACTGTTTTCTCGGCAGGGACTGTAGGCAGGCGTCTTCGATTGGCCCGTAAGCCTGCTCGCAAGGAATCTCGAACCGGCGTTTGTCGCCAGCACGCAAACCGATCAAACGCTTTTCCAGCCCATCGATCAGATCGCCGGTACCCATCTCGATCGTCAATGGTTTCCGGTCACGGGTGCCATCGACGACGCGGTCCTCGCTGGCGAGGCGCAGGCTAAAGTGCAAGGTGACTTGTGACCCGAGTTCAACTCTGAGTTTGCTCACAACGCTCATCCTAGCCCAAACGGATCCGTTAGCATCGCGAACTCGCTACAAAAAGTACCAATACATGAATTTCTGTTTATACAGAAATTCCTGTTCAAAAAAATCCGTGGGCCGGCACCTCCTCCATTGTTGAGGATGAATCGTATATTCTTGTAATTTCCGTAACTACAGAAATTATAGTCAAATCCAACATCATACGTATGGTGGCGTCGCCGGTCGGTGACGCTTGCGGAAACCCAGTCCTAGGGCATCGAGTACGAGCAGGATCGCACCGACGGTGATCGCGGAGTCGGCCACATTGAACGCGGGCCAGTGGCAGTGGAAGACATCGTTGGCGTACACGTGCCAGTCCCCGCGGGAGTTGGGCAAGTGACAATACACCATATCCAGCCCGGGAATATCGAGCCAGGACCAACTTCTGTAATAAAAATCGACAAAATCAACCACACCTTGCAGCCGAAACCGATCGATAAAATTGCCCACGGCACCGCCTAGGACCAACATCAAGCCGACCAACACTTGTACATCGTTCGCACCGAGTCGCCGGACCATGGCGATGATCACAAAAGACACGATGAGCGCGATAATCGCAAACAAAAAGTTCTGCCAATCGCTAGGTAACCCCAAGGATAATCCGAAGGCCGCACCCTTATTCAATATCAGCACCAAGTTGAGAAAGGGCGCCACTTCGATGGGATGAACAACCAGATACTTCGCTGTTAGCTTCGTGACCTGGTCGAGAGCGACAACGGCGACGGCGATCCAGTAAAACTTAAGCATCAGGCGTATTTCCTTGCCTCACCACTGCCGGCGACATTCTCCACACAACGTGCGCAGATCTCTGGATGTTGACCGTTCGACCCCACGTCTTCTCGATGATGCCAACAGCGCACACACTTCGAATGACCGGAGGGTGCGACCGCTACCCACAGTCCATTGACTTCCGTTTGCACAGCCTCTTCCGGTCGCTCGTCTTCTGGATGCACGCGCGCGTAGGAGGCAATGAGAACGAATCGTAATTCGTCCTCGAGCTTGCGCATCGTTTCATACAGGTCCGAATTACAATAAAGATCGACTTCTGCATCGAGTGACGAGCCGATACCACCTGCTACTCGCAACTTCTCGAGTTCCTTACTGGTCGCGTCACGCGCGGCAAGCACACGGTCCCAGAACTTCAGATCCGTATCCTTACTAGTAGACTCGACCTCGTCGGGAAATCGATACCAGGTCCCCAGGAACACGGATTCATCCCGTTTGCCGGGCATGTGTTGCCAGATCTCCTCGGCGGTAAAACTCAGGAGTGGTGCCAACCAACGCACCAGTGCCTCGAGTATGTAAAACATGGCGGTCTGGGCGGAGCGCCGACCGCTACTCGCCGTCTGCATCGTATAAATGCGATCCTTTAGGACATCGAGATAGAAGCTCCCCATCTCAAGCACGCAAAACTGGTGCAACCGCTGGTAGACCTGATGAAAGCTATAGGCCGCGTAGGCGCGGACGATCTCGTCTTGCAGCTGCTTCGCTTTCACTAGGGCCCAGCGGTCAAGCGATAGCAGCTCTGTGATGGGTAAAGCATCTTCCGGATCAAATCCATTGAGATTGCCGACAAGGTAACGCGCGGTGTTACGGATCCGTCTATAAGAGTCGGTGGTGCGTTTTAAGATCTCATCGGAAATACTAATGTCGTCTCGGTAGTCAGTCGCCGCCACCCATGCCCGCAGAATGTCGGCGCCCATCACTTTGATGACTTTTTGCGGAGCAACGACGTTGCCGCGCGATTTGGACATCTTCATGCCCTCCGCATCGACGGCGAAGCCATGAGTCAAGACCTCGCGATACGGCGCGTGCTTGAAGATCGCAACCGAAGTCAACAGCGATGACTGAAACCAGCCGCGGTGTTGGTCTGAGCCCTCGAGATACATACCAGCGGGATGCCACGAGTCGCCACGCGGTTCCAGCACGCACACGTGGGTCACCCCGGATTCGAACCAGACGTCCAAGACGTCGCTAGCTTTTTGATACTCGCCGACGTCGTCACCCAAGAGCTCCTCTGGACTCAGCTCAAACCACGCCTCGATACCTTTTTGCTCGATGCGGCTTGCAACTTCCTCGATAAGCGTCGCCGTCCGCGGATGCAGCTCACCGGTTCCCTTGTGCACGAATAAAGTAATTGGCGTCCCCCAGGCCCGCTGGCGCGAGATGCACCAGTCCGGCCGATTCTCTACCATGCCTTCGATACGCGCCCGCCCCCATGTAGGGATCCACTCGGTCTCGGCGATAGCACGCAGTGCGGCGTCACGCAGCGTGTCCATCGTGATGAACCATTGCGAAGTGCCACGGAATATAATCGGGGTGCGGTGGCGCCAACAGTGCGGGTAGCTGTGCTGGAACGCCTCGGCGTGGACCAGGACGCCACGCTCCTTCAACACATCGATGATGTGGTCGTTGGCCTGCGACACATGCTCCCCCGCAAACAACTCGGTGCCCGGCAGAAACTTGCCGTCCTCGCCGACCGGGTTGTCGATCGGCAGTTCGTACTGCACACCCATCAAGTAGTCTTCCAGTCCATGACCGGGCGCAGTGTGGACCGCACCGGTGCCGGCATCCGTGGTTACATGCTCACCAAGAATGATCGGTACCTCGCGGTCATAAAAGGGATGGCGCATACGGATACCTTCCAGGTCAGCGCCTCCACAATAGGCGATTACGCGATAGTCATCGATGCCATAGCGCAACATCGAGTCTTTCATCAGTGCCTCGGCCAGCAACCAGCGCTCATGGCCCCGGTCTGTTGTGCATTGAACCAGGGCATAATCCAGCTTTGGGTGCAATGCCACAGCGTGATTTGCCGGCAAGGTCCATGGCGTCGTGGTCCAGATAACTACCGAGATCGGACCACTGCCTTCGTGTTCACGGCCAGGCGCATGTTGGCAGCGTGTGAGCAATGCCTCTTCGTCTACAACCGCAAAGCGCGCGTCGATCGCCGGGGAGGTCTTATCTGTGTATTCCACTTCGGCCTCAGCCAACGCTGACTCACAGTCGGCGCACCAGTGCACCGGTTTGTAACCCTTGTACACATGACCTTCGGCGACGATGCGACCGAGTGCGCGCACGATTCCCGCCTCGAACTTGTAGTCCATGGTCAGGTAGGGATGGTCCCAATCGCCAATTACGCCAAGGCGCTTGAAGTCTTCTCGTTGCCGATCTATCTGCTCGCGTGCATAAGCGCGGCACGCGCGGCGGAACTCCGCCGGATCGACTTGTAGCCCGGCTTTGCCGATCTTTTTCTCAACCGCTAGTTCAATAGGCAAACCGTGGCAGTCCCAGCCCGGAATATAGGGGGTATCGAACCCTGCAAGCGCCTTGGATTTGATAACGATATCCTTAAGTATCTTATTGAGTGCGGTCCCGAGGTGTATGTCGCCGTTGGCGTAAGGCGGGCCGTCATGCAGGACGTACTTGGGTCGATCCTTACCGGCGGCTCGCATCTTGGCGTACAAGTCCATGGCCTGCCAGCGCTTGAGGATCTCCGGCTCCCGTTTGGCCAGATTGGCCTTCATCGGAAAATCCGTGCGCGGGAGATTTAAGGTATCCTTATAGTCCTTCACAATGGCCTCGTTTGATGGCCAGCTAATTCCGCCCGGAAACGTCGCTGTCCACCTCAAGCTTCCGAGGATGATAATCCTTAAAGAATTCGCGCGCTTCTTGGAGATCGAGATACATGCGTTCCTTTAGTTCTTCCAAGGAATCGAACTTTTCTTCGTCGCGAAGCTTATGTAAAAAGTTCACATTCAGGTAACGTCCGTAGATATCATCATTAAGATCGAACAGATGAACTTCAAGCAAGGTGCGCGTGCCGTCGTCTACCGTCGGCCGCGTTCCGACGTTCGCTACCCCCGCCAGCGGCTCCGTCTCGAGCCCGAAGACCTCAACCACGTGTATACCGCTGATCGGTGTGACCTTGCGGTGCACGTGGATGTTGGCGGTGGGCATGCCGATACTGCGACCAAGCTTGTTCCCATGGGCCACACGTCCACTCATGCGGTAAGGCCGCCCCAGGAGCTTTTCGGCAGTGGCGAAATCGCCAGCCACCAACGCCTCACGTACACGGGTGCTGCTCACGCGCTCCCCGTCGATCGTGACCGTGTGCATATTGACCACCTGGAACCCGTACTGCTGCCCGGCTTGCCGCAGGAACTCGAAATTGCCGCGGCGGTTCTTGCCAAACCGGAAATCGTCGCCTGCCACCAGGTAGCGCACGCCTAATCCCTGTACGAGCACACGGTGCACAAAGGTTTCCGGCTCCATGCCTGCAAACGGGGCATCAAACCTTACGCACAACACACGGTTCACCGAATAGCGTCGCAGCGCCTGCCATTTCTCGCGAAAACGCGTCAGCCGCGGCGGCGCTTTGTCAGGCCGGAAGAACTCCTGCGGTTGGGGCTCAAACAGAATAATCTGCGTGGGCAAATTTAATGCCTGCGCCTTTTCCGCGAGTTGGCCGATGACCGCTTGGTGGCCGAGATGGACACCATCGAAATTGCCGATCGTCGCCACACAGCCTTGGTGTCGGGGGCTTAAGTTATGGAGCCCGCGTATCAGTTCCATGAATCAGGACATTTAAAGGATTTCCACAAAACGGGAAAGATTAACGCCTCGCTCGGGCAAGGTCTAGCGGCCAAGAGGCTTGGGTAGGCCTAGCAGTGGGCCCAGTCGGGGTCGAGCTCTTCGATGACTTCACGCAGGGGTCGGCGGCCACCGAAACCTTCATGGTAGCCATGGTAATGGCCAAGTTTCAGCTCGGGAAATTTCCAACAAAGGTAGCCATCGCCGGTGTCAAAGTCGATGAGCCACAAACCCTTAACCACGAGTCCCAGTCGCTCCATCTTGCCGACCCAGCCTTTAACAATCACCTCGTACTGTCTTTCCACTTCCTGCATACGGGGATTCGTCGGAATCATCGCTTCGAGCTTGCGACGTACAGGCTCGAGCTCATGGTAGGCGGCCTCAGTAATCCTGCGCACGAGCGGAAACATGGCCTGCGCCTCGCCAAGCGTAAACATACGCGGATCATCGCACGGTACAATCTGCGGAATCGCCGATTCCTTAGCCATCACCCTCGACCGGTTCGACTCTTTTAAGCAGTAGCTCCTTGGGCCTCACTCCCAGCAGGAGGATCGCGACAATATACACCATGGCACCGGCCACGATACATAGCGCCAAACGTGTCACGCGCTCCAGCACCCCGGCCTCAATCCATGCTGACGCACTGCCGGCCCCCCAACCAACGACCAGTGCCATGACACTGGCGGCCACCGCGATTCTCACTAACAGCCTGCCCCAGCCGCTCTCTGGCCTATAGGCGCCATCCTTACGCAATAGACGGAATAATAATCCCGCGTTGATAAACGCTGCTAGCGAGATCGCCAGCGCCAAACCCGCGTGTGCCAGCGGATAGATGAGGAGCAGGCTTAGTAGAATATTGGCCGCCACACTAAGCACTGCAACGCGCGCTGGTGTACGCGTATTCTGGCGCGCATAAAATCCTGAGGCAAGGATCTTTACGAGAATAAAACCTAGCAGCCCAAACGAGAACGCCACCAGCGCCCGAGCTGTCATCTGGACATCTTGCGGCTGGAACCTCCCATACTGGAACAAGGTCGTCAAAATGGGTTCAGCAAGCACAATAAGGCCGATTGAGGCAGGCGTGCCAATGAGAAATACCCAGCGAAGGGCCCAGTCCAAGAGTTGGGAAAATTCCTCGTGCGAGGCGCTGACATGTTTCTGCGAAAGGCTGGGCAGAATCACCGTCGCCAGGGCGATGCCGAAGACAGCCAACGGGAACTCCATCAGCCGATCGGAGTAATACAACCAGGAAACGCTGCCGGTGACCAAGAAAGAAGCCAACAGCGTGTTTACCAACATATTAATCTGCGCGACTGAGCTGCCGAACACCGCCGGTAGCATCAGCTTAAAGACCCGTCCTGCGCCTGGGTGCCGGCGTGCAATGCGCGGGCGCGGCAAAGCACGGACGTGGTGCAAGAAGGGGATCTGGAAAAGAAGCTGCAGCACTCCGGCGATAAGTACCCCCCACGCCAGAGCCAGACCGGCATTGCCCAGCTGTGGCGCTAACCACAGCGCCGCGGCGATCAGCGACAGGTTTAGCAATACCGGTGTAAACGCCGGGATTCCGAATCGCCCATGCGTATTCAGAATGCCCGCTGCCAGCGCTACGAGCGAGATAAACGCGAGATACGGAAACGTGATGCGCAGCATACTTACAGTAAGTGCGTACTTCTCGGGGATCGCCAGGAAACCCGGTGCCAATATCGTCACCACTAGCGGAGCGGCGATAACGCCGAGGACTGTTACGATAACGAGCGTGCCGCCCAGGGTGCCGGTGATGTGGTCGAGGAAGTCCTGCTTTACGTCTTCGGTTGCGCGCAGCTGATGTTCGGAATACACGGGTACGAACGCCTGCGAGAACGCCCCTTCACCAAATATGCGCCGAAAGAAGTTGGGAACACGGAAGGCAACATAAAAGGCATCGGCGGCAACACCCGCGCTTGCGCCGATGACGTAGGCAAACACGATATCACGGATCAAGCCAGTGATACGTGATACCAGGGTCATGCCGCCGGTCACGGCGGTAGACTTCAGCAACTTCCGTGACAATGGGATGCTCCAGGACGATCTGCTTACAAGCCGTACGAAAAGAGCCGATCATAAGCTAAACAAACGCCGGCCGCACCACGACCGAAGTCACCAAGCAGTATGTAACCCACGATTGACAAACGTCGATAAAGTCCGCATAGTTACGCGCCTTTTTGACCCCTGCTAGTTTCAACGGAGACGCGTTTGGCAAACACTAAACAGGCACGAAAACGGGCGCGGCAGGCGGAAAAACGTCGCCGCGGGAACTTCGGTCTGCGTTCCAAGGTTCGTACTTATATGAAAGGCGTGACGCAGGCGGTAGCTGCGGAAGACAAGGCGGCAGCCCAGGAAGCCTATAAGAAAGCGGTGAAGGTCATCGACGAGGTGGCTAACAAGGGTATTTTGCACAGCAATACCGCCGCCCGCCACAAGAGTCGCTTAAACGCGCGCATACGAGCCCTCGGCTAAGCAACCTGCCCAATACCGCATGGCGAGCTATCAACCGAGCCCTGATTGGGTTCGCGCTCACCCGCGCCCGCATTAACGATTTCGCGGCTTTAACCGCCTTCCCCTTGCCAGGCGGGCTCGCGCGGGCGTGATAGACATCACATCAAAACCATATTATCGCGGTGGATGAGTTCCGGTTCGTCGACATATCCGAGGATGGATTCGATCTGGTCGCTCGGGTGACCGATAATGCGCGCGGATTCTTCCGAATTGTAGTTCACAAGCCCACGCGCCACCTCGCGCCCGGTGGCATCCAGGCAGGCCACGATTTCGCCGCGGGCAAAATTGCCCTCGACCGCTTTGACACCCACGGGGAGCAAGCTCTTGCCGGCGGTTTGGATGACTTTGACCGCGCCTTCATCCAATACCAACTTCCCGCGCAGTTGTAAGTGCCCGGCCAACCACTGTTTGCGCGCGGCGATACGTCCCTGCGCCGGCTTGAGATAGGTGCCGATGGGCTCACCGGCAACGACGCGAAGGAGTACGTCCGGTTCCCGCCCGGGGGCGATCACTGTGGCTGCGCCGGAGCGTGCCGCTTTCTCTGCGGCGGCTAACTTGGTGCGCATGCCGCCGCGGCCGAGCACGCCGGAGCCGCCGGCTGCGGCCGCGAGGCGTGGGTCGCCGACATCTGCATCGGCAATCACAACGCCATCGCGGTGTGAGCGGGGGTCGCGATCGAAAAGGCCAGGCTGGTCCGTCAGTATCACCAGGAGATCGGCCTCGACCAGGTTCGCCACCAGTGCCGCTAGCGTGTCATTGTCGCCGAAACGAATCTCATTAGTGGCGAGCGTATCGTTTTCGTTCACCACCGGGATTACACCCAGTCGCAGGAGGCTGCGCAGTGTACTGCGGGCATTCAGGTAACGTTGACGGTGGCTGAGATCATCATGCGTCAGCAGGACCTGCGCGGTGTGCAAACCGTACCGCTGGAACGCCGACTCATACGCCTGCACCAGGCCCATTTGGCCGACTGCCGCCATGGCCTGCAGTTCATGAAGCGCGTGTGGCCGTGTAGCGCGCTTAAGCCGTTTCATACCCGCGGCGATGGCGCCGGAAGTGACTAATACAATGTCTAGGCCACGCTCACGCAAGGCCGTCATCTGCGCCACCCAACGTGAGATGGCTAAGCCATCTAACCCCTCCCCCTCCTTTGTCAAAACGGCGCTGCCGATCTTGACCACCAAGCCGCGAATCCGGGTGAGCGGGTCACGGATTTCAGTGTGCGCGTTGCGCGACATCGCTGCCACCTTCGCTCTTTGAATCCTCGATGCGCGTCATCAGGGCGCCGATGAGCGCGCGGCACCCGTCACCATTGATGGCGGAGATCTTGAACACCGGTGCTTCCCAGGTAAGCGCTTGCACTAATGCATGAGAACGACTGTCAGCCTCTTCCGGCGACAGCAGATCCAGCTTGTTCAAAACAAGCCAGCGTTCGCGTGCAGCGAGTTCCGGGCTGAACTCTGCGAGCTCGCCGAGGACACCATTTACTTGGGCTACTAACTCACACTCGCCAGATAACGCCGCTATGTCAACCATGTGCAAGAGTATACGTGTTCTGGCTAAGTGCTTAAGAAATCGCACACCGAGCCCGGCACCCCGCGCTGCCCCCTCGATAAGACCTGGTATGTCGGCAATTACAAAGCTGCGATGCGGCTCAACGCGCACCACACCCAGTTGCGGGTACAGTGTCGTAAAGGGGTAGTCTGCCACCTTAGGACGTGCATCGGAGACGGCCCGCAAAAACGTCGACTTGCCGGCATTCGGCAAACCTAGCAGCCCGACATCGGCCAACACCTTGAGCTCGAGAATCAGTTCCCGCCGCTCGCCAGACGTGCCCTGGGTTGTCCTGCGCGGCGCCCGATTGGTACTGGACTTGAAACGCGCGTTGCCAAATCCGCCTTTGCCGCCGCGCGCCACTAGCAGCGTCTCACCATCGTGAGTCACATCACTGATCAATTCGGCGGTCGCCGCGTTGCGCACCACAGTGCCCACGGGCACCTCGACAAACAACTCCTCCCCGGATCGACCGGTGCGGTTGCGCCCACCGCCGTTGCGGCCGCGCTGCGCCCGGAATAAACGCGTATGCCGGAAGTCAACCAACGTATTGAGTGCGCTTCGACCGATGAGGTTAACATTGCCGCCGTCGCCTCCGTCGCCGCCATCCGGTCCCCCACGCGGAATGAACTTCTCACGCCTGAAACTCAGGCAGCCGTTGCCACCATCGCCCGCCTCGACACGGATAATTGCCTCGTCGACGAATTTCATAACTCAAGATTCAAGTTTCAAGTAGCAAGT
>JBHIDJ010000101.1:0-10959 GCA_046760105.1 Acidiferrobacterales bacterium
AGCTGTTGGGATCTGGGCAGCTGCAGGCTGTGGCAAACGGGACAGTGGGTTTCGAACAGTTGTCTGCCCTGCTGCAAACGGTCTTCGCTCTCCCCCGCCCATATTAAGGCGGGGGAGATGAAGGTCATCACCACCAGATAACGCATGTGGTGGTTAGGCGGCAACCAATACTGGGATGCGGTGAATAACGTTGCCGAGATAGCCTTTGGGGTTCCAGGGTTGGCGGAACGGTTGCGTGCCCCCTTTGTTATCATAGGCCCGCGCCCAGATTTCATAATAACCTTTACCGCCGAAAGACACTGCGGTCTCCCAACTGTACCAGGCATAGTTGTTGGGCGGACGTGAGAGCTTTGCTCGCTGCCAAGTAAGGCCATAGTCGGTAGAGACCAGCACCTTCTTCACCTTGTCTTCGCCGGCCCACGCATGGCCGCGGACCTTGATATTCTGAGCTATGCCAAACTTTGCATTCGCTTCTGGGCGCGTGATCAGTGACTTGATCTTCCATGCGGTCGCTATCTCCATGTCACTCTTTGGTGGCTTGCTGCCGGGTACAACCGGATATTTCGGGACGCGATACGCATACCCTTTCATCTTCTTCGAATCGTGCACCTTGTCGCGGATCCAGATACGGTTGAGCCACTTTTCTGAGCAACTGCCTATCCAGCCCGGTACCACAACGCGACACGGATAGCCGTTTAAGGCAGTAAGATCCTTCCCATTCATCTTGTATGCGACCAGGGTGTGCTCTTCCATGGCCTTGTCAACCGGAATACCCCGTGAGAATGGTGGGGCCTGACCGATCGGGGGATCTTCGCCATAATGCGCGGTATATGCGGCGCTGTCCTTCAGCCCCGCACGATTCAGTAACTCGCGCAGAGGCACGCCGGTCCATTCGCTGCACGCCACGGCACCGCGATCCCAGGGGTTGCCCCGAACTTTTGGTACAAAGTTGCCACGCCCGTTACCGCCGCACTCGATGAGCGCCGCTATGGTCACAGAAGGCATTCCCCGTAGCTCAGCCATCGAAAGTTCCAGCTTCTGATTCACCTCACCGTCAATGGTCAGCTTCCAGCCAAGAATATCTCTCTTCTTCGCGCGCTCCGGTACCAACCCGTTATTGCGGACAAAATGTCGTTCCGAGGGCGTGATGTCATCGTTGAGCAAATGCGGCGGAAACTCCCCGTTTACCGGTTTGGTGTTATGGACGATCATGCCTGGCTTGCCGGGGATTTCGGCCTCAGCCGCCCACGCCACAGGGATCATGCCACGGCCAAAAAGCCCTCGAAGCGAAGCATCGATTCCGACACCAAAACCTGCGAGTGCAGCCAAGGCTCCCGCCTGGCCGAGAAAGCGGCGGCGAGACACAAAAACATCAAAGCGATCTACGTCATCAGGATTGGCGCCGCTATCGGCTAGTACGCCGCGTAACCGATCCCATGACAACTCGTCTTGCTTGGTCATGGCTTCATCCTCCGAATTGGTCAAACGACACTCGTGTGAGATCCGCTTGTCAGATCTCCCTTAAGCACATCGGCGCTTAGAAGCCTGCGCAAATACGTAACTGACAGCTAGATAGCAGGGTGGCCCCAATAATTCCGAGCTAGCGCAAATCAGCATTTCTCCTCTAGCGCTCCTCATTGACGAAAGTCATAGGGCTACTCTGGTTGTTGCAGTGGTTGCAACAAACAGTCTTACGCACGGAACTGCGGGTGTCAAGCGCCAGTGCGTTGACGTACCGCGGATGGCAACGGATCCTACGCGACATAAAACTTGGATTCCAGTTGGGGCGCTTATGTGGACGGGCGCCATCAACGCCTAACGCGTAAGCAATAAAAACAGGCAGATGCGCGGCGCGAGCTTGGCAACGGCTGGCCCAACCGCATCTAGATCATTTCATCAATAGGTCGCGGCCGGCCCACGGCATAGCCCTGTGCGTAGTCGACGCCGATCTCTTTGAGCTTTTTCAGAATAACCTCGTTCTCCACGAACTCAGCGATTGTTTGCTTGCCCATCACGTGTCCGATCTCGTTAATGGAATTCACCATGGCGAAGGCGATTGGGTCATCAACGATATCCTTCACAAACACACCATCGATCTTTATAAGATCCACCGGTAGATTCTTGAGATAAGCAAACGAGGACAAGCCACTGCCAAAATCGTCCAGTGCAAACCGACAGCCCAATCCCTTGAGGGCCTTGATAAAGCGGTTGGCACTGGCCAAATTAGTAATCGCGACGGTTTCTGTTACCTCAAAGCAGATCTTCTCCGGTGGCAAGCCCGTCTCGCCGAACTGCCGGATGATGAATTCGAGAAACTTTTCATTCTCTATTGAGTGGCCGCACAAGTTAATGGAGCACAGCGACAAACGCTCTAGCTGTCGCGGGTGGGCAGTGAGCCAGCTAAAAGCCCGCTCAACGACCCACCGATCCAGTACCGTAGCAAGGTTGTAGCGCTCGGCGGCGGGAAGGAAGTTATTCGGGAGCACCACGCGCCCATCTTCATCCTTCATGCGGAGAAGTAGTTCATAGTATGTCCCGTCTTGGTCGCCTAGTGGCATAATCGGTTGGAAACCCAAATGGAAGCGGTCCCGCTCGAGTGCCGCGTGTATACGCGCCACCCATTGCATCTCGCCGTGCCGCTTTGCGAGTTCCGCATCGTCTTCATGGTAGACATAAATACGATTGCGCCCTTTATCTTTAGCTGCATAGCAAGCAGTGTCCGCCGTACTCAACACATTGATAATGTTCCCACTGGCCTCGGTGATAGGCACCAAGCCAATGCTCACACCGACGCTAAAGGTCTTGTCTCCCCACACGAACCGGAAATCTGTAATTGCCGTGCGCAGGGTCTCTGAGACCCGCCGGGCCTGTTCGAGCGAGCATCGTTCCACCAATATGCCAAACTCATCGCCCCCGAGACGAGCCAAAGTGTCTCTTTTCCTGACGCGTTCTTGTAGCAACGCTCCAAGCTGGCGCAATAGCTCATCGCCGGCAACGTGACCACAAGTGTCGTTGATAACCTTGAACTGATCCAAGTCCAAATAACACACAGCATGCTCTATGCGCTCTGCTTGCGCCGTCTTCAAGGCGCGGCGCAAACGCCGCTCAAACTCGCGCCGGTTGACAAGACCGGTTAAGGAGTCGTGGCTTGCCTGGTAGGAAAGTTGTTGCGAGAGGTTGTGTGCTTCCGTGATGTCTTCACAGACGGTAAACATGGTGGAAATGCCATTGACACTTTTCACTACGCGGGATGTTTCCCTTACCCAAACGACAGTTCCATCCCTGCGTACCTTGCACGCCTCCCAGCGGTGCACGGTATCGGGATCCTGGAAGCATGCTTCCAGATGTTCGCGAACAGCCACATGCTGATGTTCAGGGTGCAACATGAACACCGGCTTGCCCACGAGTTGCTTAACATCGTAACCAAGCTCTGCCACCCCAAAGCGGTTCGCCGACAATATCGTTCCTTTATCATCGAGTGTGAAAAACATCGAGGGATTGTCATCGTAAAGGGTCTGATAGCGTTTCTCGCTAGCCCGCAGCGCCTCTTCTGCCCGCTTCCGGCGTGTGATGTCGATGTCAACCCCACCGATTGCGGTGACCTCCCCCGAGGAATTGAAAATCGGGAACTTTACCGTGACAAAAACATACTCACCGTCCGGGCGCGACACGCGGCACTCGTATTCGACAGCCCGCTGTTGTTCGACGACTTCACGGTCACGTGCTGCAGTTTTGTCGGCCTCGTCGCGGGGCCCTAAGTCGTAAACCGTTTTGCCGCGCAGCTCAGCATCCTTGACGTTGAAAAGCTCCTCAAATCGGCGATTCACAAGGCTATAGCGTCCGTCTCGATCCTTAAGAAAGATCAGTGCGGGGGCGTTGTCGAGGAGCGCCTGCATGCGCTCTTCGCTGT
This sequence comes from Acidiferrobacterales bacterium, assembly GCA_046760105.1. GTDB lineage: Bacteria > Pseudomonadota > Gammaproteobacteria > Acidiferrobacterales > SPGG2 > JBHIDJ01. The sequence continues at coordinate 3,911 of JBHIDJ010000101.1, forward strand.
TACGCAACGCCTCCTCTGCCCGCTTGTGTTCGCTAACATCGATGACGGTGCTTTGCACCGCGGGTTGCCCTTCCCAGTTAATGACCCGGACGACGTTCTGCACGATGATAATCGACCCATCGTTGCGCACCGCCTCGTATTCATACTGCACAGGTGCCGGCTCTCCCCGCTGTCGCGCCTCCTTGTACCGTCGGAGCCGCTCGCGTTCATGCGCTGCAAAATGCTCCTCTATCGATTCCATCGCCAGGATCTCAGCGGGCGAGTTATACCCGAGCATGTCGACGTAGGCCTGGTTGACGAATAGCGGTTTCCAGTCTCGCTGGATGATAATCCCCTGAATCGAGCCCTCGATCAGGTTGCGGAAGCGTTCTTCGCTTTCGCGCAGCGCCTGCTCTGCCTCTTTGCGGGCGGTGATATCTTGAAACGTTCCCGCTAAACGATACGCCTTGCCATCCCGCAGAAACGCCTTGCCCACGGTTCTAACCCAGATCGGTCTACCCGTGGCCGTGTATTTTCTTAGTTCGATATCCCAGGGTTCCCCGTAATCGGTGGCACGCTGCAACGCCCTTTCGATCTCAGGCTTTGAATCCGGGTGAAAAAAACCTATTGCTTTGTCAAGGGTTATGCCTGTGCCAACCGGCAAGTCGTGGATACGGTACAGTTCATCCGTCCACGTCAGGGTTTTATCTACTAGGTCAATCTCCCAGCCGCCCACTTTTGCCATCGCCTGTGTTTCACGTAACAGGACATCCAGTTTCTTACGGGCGGTAATATCGATGACGGTGTTTTGAATGGCAGTCTGTCCCTCCCAGCTGACTACCCGTACCAGGTTTTCCAGCGTCACGATCGAGCCGTCCTTGCGCACGGCGTCGTACTCGTAATGGACCGGCGCGTCTTTGCCTTCCAAGCGGGCCTCTGCATAGCGTGACAAACGCGCTCGCTCGTACGACGCCACATGCTGCTCGACCGATGTCATCGCAAGCACCTCGTCAGGCAAGCTATAGCCTAGAATGTTTGCCAACGCTTGGTTGGCGAACAATGGCTTGCGATACCGTTCAATGAGAATCCCTTGAATGGAACCTTCAATCAGATTACGGTAACGTTCCTCGCTTTCGCGCAAGGCTTTTTCTGCTTGCTTACGCTCGGTGATGTCGATGACCGTGCTTTGGATGGCAGGCCGTCCCTCCCAGCTGACCACCCGCACCACGTTTTCCAGCGTTATTATCGAGCCGTCCTTGCGCACGGCGTCGTACTCGTACTGTTTGGGAGCGTCCTCATGTTTGAAACGCGCTTCCATATAATCATGTAAACGCGCACGGTCATATGGGGCAATCTGTTGTTCACGAGAATCCATCGCGAGAATCTCGTCCGGCGAGTCGTAGCCGAGGATGTTCGCGTAAGCTTGGTTAGCAAATAAAGGTTTCCACTTGCGGTGGATCAAGATTCCCTGTATCGAGCCTTCGATCAGATGGCGGAAACGTTCCTCGCTTTCCTGCAGCGCTTCTTCAGCTTGTTTGTGCTCGGTGATGTCACGCACGTGTACGACGATGCCGCTGATCGAGCCGTTCGCTGCATAGAAAGGATCAAAATGAGCGTCGACATAGCGGCGTCCCCAACGCGGGAAGTTCAGCCAATGCTGGTAGTGGCTGTGCTGTCCCGCGAGAGTACGGTCCAGTTGCGGCTTTATGCGTGCCTCAAACACTTCGGCTCCGAGAACATCCGCGACATGGTGTCCGATAATCTCTTCCTTGGCCTTCCCGAAAGCCTCGAGATAGAGGGGGCTGATCGCTTGATACGTATAGTTCGTGTCGACGAGCGCCATAAAATCGTTGCTTGCCGACACAATGCCCTCGTACCTGCGCAGTGCGTCCTGGGTGGCAGCGAGTTTTTGTTCGGCCTGCTTGAGCGCGGCCGTCGTGCTTATAGGATTACTGGCAGGCCTACTCGAATCTTTGATACTACGTGCCTGTATGCGTTTGCTTTTTGCGGTAGCCATTAGCGGCCTCAGAAAAACACCGCCGGCGGGGGTGCACCCACTAAATTGTAGTCAGAAATCAGCTAGGGCGTAAGAACGGGGGCCGGCTGTTTCGCCCTGACCATGCGTCGCGCACCGACAGCGAAGCTGATTTCTCTATTGGAGTCAAGGAGTTACTGACAACCGCGATAACCTGCTGGCCTTGTAGCGGGGTGCCGCGCGACCAGCCAGCGACTACGTACGGACCGCGCCTTCCTCGACCGCCTCCAGCTCGAAGGCGGCGGCCATGAGCGCGCGGGTATAGGGTGCCTGCGGATCGTCGAAGATGCGATCGGCTGATCCTTGCTCAACGACACGGCCCTCTCGCATGACCACCAGCTCATCACTCATCGCCCGGATTACTTTCAGGTCGTGGCTGATAAAGACATAGGCAAGCCCGTGTCGTGCCTGCAGTTCCCGCAGTAAATCCACAATCTGGGCCTGCACTGACATGTCGAGCGCCGACGTTGGCTCATCGAGCACCACGAAGCGTGGTTTCACCACCATCGCACGGGCAATGGCGATGCGCTGTCGTTGACCGCCCGAGAATTCGTGAGGGTAGCGATGACGGCTGTCGGGATCCAAGTGGACCTCCTTGAGAGCCTCGATAATCATCTGCTCGCGCTCTACTTCGTCCTTACCCAACCTGTGCACGCCGAGTCCCTCACCGATGATCTGGCCCACTGACATGCGTGGACTCAGGCTGCCGAAGGGGTCCTGGAAAACGATCTGCATCTCGCGGCGCAGCGGGCGCAGTGACTTCCAACTCAGACCCTGGATCACGTGTCCGTCAAACTCAATCGATCCTTTACTTTTTTCAAGCCGCAACAGCGCGAGACCAAGCGTCGTCTTGCCAGACCCGCTCTCACCGACTACACCGAGCGTATGGCCCTCGCGCACATTGACGGTAATACCATCCACCGCCTTCACATGATCCACTGTTCGCCGCAGTACACCGGCCTTGACTGGGAACCAAACCTTGATGTCGTTTGCTTTTACAATCGTGGGAGCATCCGCAGCGGCAGGCGCCGGTTTGCCTTTCGGTTCAGCCGCAAGCAACCGTTGCGTGTAAGGGTGCTGCGGGCGCTCGAAGATGTCATCGACGTCGCCTGACTCCACTACCGATCCCGCGTGCATGACGTGGACTCGACTTGCCATCTTGCGCACAACACCAAGGTCATGCGTGATAAACAACATCGCCATCTTCAGGCGCGCTTGCAGATCATTAAGTAATTTAAGAATCTGTGCTTGAATCGTGACGTCCACTGCAGTAGTGGGCTCGTCGGCAATCAACAGGTCCGGCTCGTTCGCGAGCGCCATCGCGATCATCACGCGTTGACGTTGACCGCCCGAGAGTTGGTGCGGGTAGGACTTGAGACGCTGTTCTGGGTCGCGTATGCTGACGAGATCAAGTAGCTCAAGTGTCCGCGCGCGCGCGGCTTCCCGTGACAGGCCTTTGTGCACCATCAAAACCTCATTGATCTGCTTCTCGACGACATGCAACGGATTCAACGAGGTCATCGGCTCCTGGAAGATCATCGAGATCTGGTCACCGCGCACCGCGCGCAAGACGTTCTCGTCAGCGCCGATGAGCTCGCGCCCACGAAAACGGATCGAGCTGCCCGGCGTATGTGCCGCAACGGGATAAGGCAGAAGTTGCAACACGGACAATGCGGTTACCGATTTGCCCGAACCGCTTTCCCCTACGAGTGCCACCGTCTCGCCTTGCTCGATGTCGAACGAGACGTTGTTGACAGCCCTCACCGTATTGCCGGGTTGGCGAAACTCGACACCGAGGCGGGCTATCTGCAACAACGTTTCGGCCATTTACTCGGCACCCCCCGTCGCCGGTTCCGGCTTCATGCTCGCCGACACGAGTCCCGTGTCCTCGGGCGGCGGTGCACCGGCGAACAGCTTGCGCGGGTCGAACGCATCGCGCACCGCCTCGCCAATGAACATCAGCAGACTCAGCATGGTTGCGAGCACGAAAAATCCGGTAAGCCCCAGCCAAGGCGCTTGCAAGTTGGCCTTGCCCTGAGCGAGCACCTCACCGAGCGAGGCCGAGCCCGGCGGCAGACCGATCCCGAGAAAATCAAGCCCGGTGAGTATCGTTACCGAACTCGCCAAGGTGAACGGCATGAAGGTAATGGTGGCGACCATCGCGTTAGGCAGTACGTGACGAAACATGATCATGGTGTCACTCACGCCCAGCGCACGCGCCGCGCGAATAAAATCCAGGTTGCGTGCACGCAGAAACTCCGCCCGCACGACACCAACAAATCCCATCCACATAAAGAGCAACAACAGCCCCAGCAACCACCAGAAGTTGAGCTCGACGATGCTGGCGAGAATGATGATCAGATAAAGCATGGGCATGCCGGCCCAGATCTCCATGAAGCGCTGAAATAGCAGATCCAGCCAGCCGCCAAAGTACCCCTGCACCGCGCCAGCCGTCACACCGACCACAGCGCTGACAATGGTCAGCGTGAAACCAAAAAGCACTGATATGCGGAATCCGTAAATCAGCCGCGCCACTACATCGCGTGCCTGATCGTCGGTGCCCAACCAGTGCTCCGCCTCTGGGGGGGATGGTGCCGGTACCGGCAGGTCCCAGGCCACGGTGCGATGGTTGTAACGCACGATCGGCCAGATCATCCAGCCGTCGTCGTTGATAAGCTTCGCGACGACGGGATCACGGTAATCCGCCTCGGTTAGAAACTCGCCGCCGAAGGCCGTCTCCGGATAGGCCTGAAAGATCGGCATATAGAGGTCGCTTTTGTAGTAAACCAAGAACGGCTTGTCGTTAGCAACGAACTCCGCAAACAGGGTGACGGTGAAAAGCACAAGAAAAATCCACAGCGACCAGTAGCCGCGCTTGTTGGCACGAAAGTTGTGCAACCGCCGCCAGGTGATCGGTGAGATCTTCATACCCAAGAACCTGTGCTGTGCAAGCGTTGCGTTGGCTGTGCTCGCGTCTCTCAACGTCACACCTCCCGCGCCTCGAAATCGATACGCGGATCGATCACGGTATACATGAAGTCGCCGACCAGGTTCATCACAAGCCCGAGCAGCGAGAAGAAGTACAGCGTGCCGAACATCAAAGGATAGTCGCGCGCAAAGGCTGCCTGGAAGCCCAGCAGTCCGAGCCCATCAAGCGAGAAGATGATCTCGATGAACACCGTGCCCGTAAATAAGATGCCAACAAATGCAGCCGGAAAGCCTGCGATCACTAGCAGCATGGCGTTGCGGAAGACATGGCCATAGAGCACGCGACGCTCCGTCAGACCCTTGGCCCTGGCGGTGAGCACATATTGCTGGTGCAGCTGGTCGAGGAAGAAGTTCTTGGTCAGCATCGTCAGCATCGCGAAGCCGCCAAGGACCATAGCGATGATAGGCAGCGTGATGTGCCAGAAGTAATCGGCAATGCAGGCGGGATTGCTGATGCAGCGCGTGAACCCGAGACCCAGGTACTCTTCGGAAAGGAGGCCTCGCAAAGGGAACCAGCTGAGATAGCTACCGCCGACGAATATGACCAGGAGGAACACAGCAAACAAAAAGGGCGGGATAGCGTAGGCGATAACAAGCACAAAGCTCGTCCCTAGGTCGAAGCGACTGCCGTCGCGCACGGCCTTGGCGATGCCAAGCGGAATCGAGATGAGGTAGACGAGCAGCGTGGTCCACACCCCCAGCGAGATGGAGACGGGCATCTTGTCCAAAACAAGATCCACGACCTTGCGATCACGGAAAAAGCTCTCGCCAAAGTCAAACACTAGATAATTGCGGATCATTTCGAAGAAGCGCACGTGCAGCGGCTTGTCAAAGCCAAAGCGCTTCTCGAGCTCCTTGATGAACTCCGGGTCCAGTCCCTGGGCGCCACGGTAGGCGCTTTTAGTGCTTTTCCCCGGTGCCGGGGTTTGCAGAATCTCGCCCGTACCCACCCGCGTGACGCGTTCGGTAATAGGCGAGCCTTCGCCGGTGAGCTGGGCGATGGCTTGCTCCACCGGTCCACCGGGAGCCGTCTGGATCACGACGAAGTTGATCAACATGATCCCGAAGAGTGTAGGGATGATGAGCAGCAGGCGTCTGATGATATAAGCGGTCATGAAACCCCCGTGCGCTGCCACACGCGGCGAAAAACGAAGAACCCGGCGAGTCCCAGGCCAGCAATAACCGTAAGGGTGGTACCGATACCGGGCGTACTACGGCCGCTTCCGTCAGCGACCTGAGGCTCAGTCCCACGCTCGGCTTCCAGGCGCGCCGATTTCGCCGAATCAAACCACCAGTAGTCGATCGAGGTGCCCCTTCTGGGTGTGACCTCAGGGCGCGAGAACTTGTCCCAGGAAAGGATACGCTGCACCTGCAAATGCCAGTTGGGTACCACGTAGTAACCGAACAGCAATACACGGTCGAGGGCGCGCGTACGCGCAACCAGACTCTCTCGATCAGGCGCGTTAATTACGAGCTCGACGAGCTCGTCGACGACCGGATCCCTGATCCCGGCGTAGTTGCGTCCGGCCGGTGAGTCCGCGGCGGGGCTGCTCCAAAAGTTGCGTTGCTCGTTGCCTGGGGACTCAGATGAACCCCAAACCGCCACGATCATGTCGAAGTCGAAGCTGCGCAGGCGGTTGATGTATTGCGACTGATCGACCAGGCGAACACGTGCCTCGATACCGAGGCGTTTAAGGTTACGCACGAAGGGCAAAACAATGCGCTCGAACGCCGGGCTTACTAGCAAAATCTCGAACTCAAACGGTTGCCCGGTGTGCACATTGACCAGTCGCGTGTCCTCTACAATCCAACCGGCTTCCTCAAGTAGCGCGAACGCCTGGCGCAGATTCTCCCGTGGCCATCCGCTGCCGTCGGTTGACGGTGCCTGGTACGGCCGGGTGAACACCTCGTCGGGAATGCGGCCGCGATAACGCTCCAGAATTTTGAGCTCCTCGCCCTCGGGCAGCCCTGTGGCGGCAAGCTCCGAATTCGAAAAGTAACTTTCGGTACGGGTGTACTGACCAAAAAAGAGGTTCTTGTTGGTCCA
>JBHIDJ010000102.1:0-10819 GCA_046760105.1 Acidiferrobacterales bacterium
CTGCTCTAACCAACTGAGCTACAGGCCCGCAGGGCCATCTTTACGAGTCAATAAAGCTGCGCAGGTGATCAGAACGGGCGGGGTGGCGCAGCTTGCGAAGCGCTTTAGCCTCGATCTGACGTATGCGCTCGCGTGTGACGTCGAACTGCTTGCCAACCTCTTCCAAGGTGTGATCGGTGTTCATGCCAATACCGAAGCGCATGCGCAACACCTTGGCCTCACGCGGTGTCAACGTTGACAAGATCTCGGCGGTCGCCCCTTTGAGTCCCGCACCGGTCGCGGCGTCGGGTGGCGCGACGGTATTCGCATCTTCGACGAAGTCGCCCAGGTGCGAATCTTCATCGTCGCCAATCGGCGTCTCCATGGAGATCGGTTCTTTAGCGATCTTAAGGACCTTACGGATCTTGTCCTCGGACATGTCCATGCGTTGCGCCAACTCCTCCGGCGTCGCTTCGCGTCCCATCTCCTGCAGCATCTCACGCGATATCCGGTTCAGCTTGTTGATGGTCTCAATCATGTGCACCGGGATGCGAATGGTGCGGGCCTGATCCGCGATCGAACGGGTAATCGCCTGGCGGATCCACCAGGTCGCATACGTGGAGAACTTGTACCCACGTCGGTATTCAAACTTGTCCACCGCCTTCATCAAGCCAATGTTGCCCTCTTGGATCAGGTCCAGGAACTGCAAACCGCGATTCGTGTACTTCTTGGCGATGGAAATGACCAATCGCAGGTTGGCCTCGACCATCTCCTTTTTGGCGCGGCGCGCCTTCGCTTCGCCGATAGACATCCGGCGATTCACCTCTTTCAGCTGCTGGATGGGCATCCCGGCACGCATCTCGATGGCCGCCAATCTTAGTTGCGAGCCGTAAATCACATCCAAGTGCTTTTCGATCACGTCGCGATCGGCGTCGCCGGAGCGCACAATGCTCTTCACCCAGCGCTTGTTAGTGCTGTTGTTCGGAAAACTCTTGATGAAGTTCTTGCGCGGCATGCGTGCCTTGCCGACACAGATCTCCATAATGACTCGTTCCTGCTCACGTGCCAGCTCCACGAGCAAACGCACCTGGTACACCAGATGATTGATCTGTTTGGAGACAAACTTTACTTGCAAGAACTCATCGATCAGTTTCTTGCGCACGCGCCCTGCCTCGGGACTGTCGTAGCCCTTCTTGCCTATGGTCTTGGTCAGATTCGCGTGCAGCTTGCGGATGCGCGCAAATCGCTCCAACGCCTCCGCGCGCATTGCGCCCATATCCTCCTCTGCGTCATCGTCGGCATCATCGTCGCCATGGTTCTCGGTCACGGGCACCGGGCCACTGTTGATTTGTGGGATCGGCTCGTCCACGGCATTCGGATCGACGAAGCCGGCGATCAGGTCTGACAGACGCAGCTGCTCGTTCTCGCAGAGCTCCACCAGCCGGAGCAGTTCCGTTATGGCAGCCGGGCAGGCGGCAATGGCCTCGGTCGTCTGACGAATGCCGTCCTCGATGCGCTTAGCGAGCTCAATCTCCCCTTCGCGCGTCAGTAGCTCCACGGTGCCCATCTCCCGCATGTACATACGCACCGGGTCGGTGGTCCGCCCGAACTCGCTGTCAACAGCGGATACGAGCACCTGCTCCGCCTCCTCGGCGACCTCCTCATCGTCTTCCGACGTTACCGCCTCTGTCTTCAGGAGCAGTGCATCCGGGTCTGGGGGGTTGTCGTAGACGTCTATCCCCATGTCGTTGATCATGTTCACGACTGCTTCGATCTGGTCAGTATCGTGAACGTCCTCTGGGAGGTGGTCGTTGATTTCTCGGTAGGTGAGAAAACCCTGTTCTTTGCCCTGGATTATGAGTTTTCTGAGTTGGGAGCGTTGGGTCTCTTGATCCATGCGTGTCTAGTCCGAAGTCGGAATTGGGTTTGCGGTCGGAAATTGCAGAGAACTGTAAATTATAGCTTAAAATGGGTGTCGCCCAAACAACTTAGGCCGTGGGCTCGACCTCGTCGACGTTGCGTTTCTGCGCCAACAACTGGCTCAATTCGGCCCTTTCCGCCTGATTCAATCCCTCAGCCCGTTCCTTGCTCAAGAGCGTGTCGGTCCGTTGATCCTGGGCAGCCCGGCGCAACTGCGCGAGCACACCGTCCAATTCGGCCGCAACATCATGCTCCAGCATAGGATGGTCCCAAACCACCAGCTTCTCAACATGGGGATGATAATCGCTCTCGCGAAACCGTTCGATGAGGGCCGCCGTATTCAGACCTGGCTCGGCATGGAGCAGCGCAATCAGGTCCAGTAGAAAGGGTACGCCGGGCATCTCGAGCGTGGCGAGCGCATCTGGCTTCTTCACGCGTCTCGCCAGACCCGGGTGTTGCAGCAGCATGGCTACCGCTTGGCGCACCAACGAGGGTGGTTTGGGTGGTTCGCCCAAGCCTGCCGCGGGACGGGTACCACGCTGCACCGGCGCTGAAGGTGCCGCCTTAAGCACAAGTCGCGCCAATCTTTCGGGGCTCAGTCCGCTAAGATCGGCTAGTCGCTGCAACATCATCTGTCGCAATACACCAGGCGGTACCTTAGACAGCAACGGCCCCGCCAGTTCGGCCAAACGTGCGCGCCCGTCGAGCCGCTTGAGATCGGCGCGTTTCTGCAAGGTCTGGAATAGGAAGTCGGGCAGCGGCATGGCTTTCGCCTGACGCGCCAGGAATGCGTCGCGACCCTCCTTGCGAACGAGGGAGTCCGGGTCCTCTCCCTCAGGCAAGAACAGGAAACTGATTTGGCGACCATCCTGCAGGGTTGGCAGCGCGTTTTCGAGCGCACGCCATGCGGCTTCACGGCCGGCACGGTCGCCATCGAAACAGAAGATCACATCTGACGTAAATCGAAAAAGCCGCTGCAGATGATCATGCGTGGTCGCCGTTCCAAGTGTGGCGACCGCAAACTCGATCCCGAACTGCGCGAGCGCGACAACATCCATATAACCCTCGACCACCAGCGCGCGCTGTTCACGGCGAATCCCGTCCCGCGCCAGGTAAAGGCCGTACATCTCGCGACCTTTGTGAAACAACGGCGTTTCGGGCGAGTTCAGATACTTCGGCTCAGCATCATCAAGCGCGCGGCCGCCGAATCCGACGACGCGACCCCGATAGTCATGGATGGGGAACACGATACGATTACGCAGCCGATCGTAGTAACCACTCGCCTTGCGCGCTACCAATCCCGCCTGCAGCAGGGCGTTGTGGCTCGTTTCGTCTACACCGAGCGCCTGCACCAGATTGTCCCAGCCTTCGGGGGCGTATCCGAGCCCGAAGTGGGCCGCGATGTCGCCACTCAGACCTCGGCCCTTCAAATAATCAACGGCACGGTGGGCCTGCGGATGCTCCCGCAGCTGACGCCGATAATAGTGATCGGCTTGTTGTAACATATCGAGCAGACCTTGGTCGGTGCGCCTCGCCTCACCCGGCTCGTGCAGCTCCTTCGGTACTGGCATACCCATCCGGCCGGCGAGCTCTTCGATCGCCTCGGGGAAACTCATATGCTCATATTCCATGAGAAAACTGATGGCGGAGCCATGCGCCCCGCAACCGAAGCAATGGTAGAACTGTTTATCTGGACTGACGGTAAATGAAGGTGTCTTTTCTTCGTGGAACGGGCAACGGGCTTTGTAGTCTTTGCCGGCCTTGGTCAACGGCACGCGCGTATCAATCACGTCCACAATGTCAGCGCGCATGAGGAGCTCGTCGATAAATGCCTGAGGGATCCTTCCGGCCATGGAGCGGTATTTTAACAGGCGGGAGTCTGGAGTCCGGAGCCCGTAGATTAGGGTCTACTTTTGAGCCGCGGCAGCTGCCGTTATCAGGCAGCTGCTGTGCGGATTGACTAGCCAGCGCTGAGCCTCGCTTTGACTTTGCCGCTCACTTTCCCCATGTCTGCGCGGCCTTGAACCTTGGGCTTCAGCACACCCATGACTCTGCCCATGTCTTTCGTCGACGCGGCACCGGTCTCTGCCACCACGTCGGCGATCAGCGCATCGAGCTCTGCGTCCGCCAACTGCTCAGGCAAATACGCTTGCCACACGGCGATATCACGATTCTCTTTGGCGACCAGGTCCTCGCGGCCACCTTTGCTGAACTGTTCGACGGCATCCCGGCTCTGCTTGATCAGTTTTTCCGCCACGAGAGCGACCGTAGCGTCATCGAGCGTCGTGCGCTCATCCAGCTCGCGGCGCTGAATCGCGGCCTGCAACAGACGAATTGCGCCCAGACGATCTCGGTCCTTGGCGCGCAACGCGTCCTTCATGTCCTGGCTAATCCTGTCCTTCAGGCTCACGGACCAACTGGGAAAGAGTGTGGAAGCGCTAGTATCTGCGTGTGGTGCGCTGGGCCATGCGATAAAGCTTTTTCAGCTCCCGCTTCCTTGCGGCGGCGGCCTTGCGCTTACGAACTGAGGTGGGTTTTTCGTAGTACTCGCGCCGGCGCATCTCAGAGAAGATCCCTGCCTTCTCGCATGAACGGCGGAACCGGCGCAGTGCAAGTTCGAACGGTTCGTTGTCCTTCACCCGAATCGATGGCATATATGCGTGCTCACCTTCTCTCGCTGACAGTCCAAAATAGCGTTAATTTAAGGGTTTACCCCGCGAAGCGCGCGATTCTATAGATTTGGAGCGTCTTTGTACACCCGGCCAGCGCTTGCCCGGCGCCTCGCATCTTCACAGAATAGACCCATGCGCGTGCTTGGGCTAGAAACCTCCTGCGATGATACCGGTGTGGCCATCTACGACTCGCGCCGCGGCCTGCTGGCAAACCGCCTGTTTTCGCAGGATTTAATTCACAGCGAATACGGGGGCATCGTGCCGGAACTCGCGTCCCGCGACCACGTGCGCAAGGTATTGCCGCTGGTGAAGACGGTCATGGCGCACGCGAACACCCAACCGGGCGAGATCGCTGGTATCGCCTATACAGCGGGTCCTGGGCTCGCGGGGGCGTTGTTGGTCGGGGCTGCCATCGGCCGGGCGCTGGCGTTCGCCTGGCAGGTTCCGGCACTCGGCATCCATCACATGGAAGGTCACCTGCTGTCGCCGATGCTCGAGCCCGACCCGCCGACGTTCCCATTCCTGGCGCTGTTGGTGTCCGGTGGCCACACGCTGCTGGCGGACATACGGGGGATTGGTGAGTATACGATGCTGGGCGAGTCGCTGGACGATGCGGTGGGCGAGGCGTTTGACAAAACCGCCAAGCTGCTGGGGCTGGGATACCCGGGCGGCCCCGCCATCGCCGAGGCAGCAGAAGGCGGGTCAGCGGGAAAGTTTCATTTTCCCCGCCCGATGACGGAGAAACCTGGCTTGGATTTCAGTTTCAGTGGCTTGAAAACCGCAGTCGTAAATACAACACAGCGCTGCCAACTCGATAGCCAGACCATTGCCGACATCGCCCACGCGTTCCAACAGGCCGCCATCGACACTCTTGTAATCAAGTGTAAGCGCGCGCTGGAACAGACGGGACATCAGCGATTGGTGGTAGCTGGCGGGGTGAGCGCAAACCGTTTACTGCGAAAAAACATGCTCGACATGGCGCTCGCACGCCACGTCAACGTTTACTATCCACGCCCCGAGTTCTCCACCGACAATGGCGCAATGATCGCCTATGCTGGGTGGCTACGCCTTGCCGCCGGCCAACACGATGACCTTGCCTTCACCGCGCACCCGCGTTGGGAAATCGACAGCCTCCCCAAGCTAAGATAGCGCGGTGTGATCCGTTCTTTCCCGGTACCGATGATATAAAATGGTGCCTTAAGGCCAGTCCCGCAAGCAGGACCTTCCCTAAGTTTCCGAAAGCGGCGGTCCCATTAGGTTACACGAGTCCGTATCCATGAAATTTTGCAGCAATTGCGGCGCTGCCGTAACGCTGCGCGTTCCGCGCGGTGATACGCTGCCCCGTTACGTCTGTGACACGTGTAAAACTATCCATTACCAGAATCCGAAGATCGTTGTCGGCTGCATCCCGCAGTGGGACGACAAGATCTTGCTTTGCCGCCGCGCGATCGAGCCTCGGCTCGGTTTATGGACCCTCCCTGCGGGCTTCATGGAGAAAGGCGAAACGACGGTGCAGGCGGCGGTGCGTGAAACACTGGAAGAGGCGGGCGCAAGAGTCGAGATTGCTGCGCTTTATACGCTGTTCAACCTACCGCACATCGATCAAGTCTACCTTTTCTACCGCAGCCGTCTAATTGATCTCGACTACACGCCAGGCAGTGAGAGTCTCGAAGTCGAGCTCTTCAGCGAACAAGAAGTTCCCTGGGATCAACTGGCTTTTCGCGTCATCCACGAAACCCTGAAATTGTACTTCAAGGACCAGCTGGCTGGACAATATCGCACCCACATGGGCGACATTGTTCGCACACCTGGAAGCGCGGCCTCCTATCAGGTAAGCGTAATGACGGAAGAGGATTAAGATGTGAGGTCCAGACTGGCTGCCATTTGCGCGTTTGATTAGTAACCGAAAACTCGGTTCAAAGCGTCCCTAAGCGTCACTTCATCCTGTAGTCCCTGCAGCGTTTTCAGCCTGCGTCCATCTGATCTGAATAACAGGAGTGTGACGCTTTCTACACCGTGCGCTTCAGCAAACTCCCTACCTGCTAGCAGGTTAAGGTCAGCCACGAGAAATTCGATGCGTCCTTCGTAATCGGGCCGTACAGCATCGACGACCCGCATTAGCCGCTCGCTGGCGATTATGCCTTGATCGTGCACTAGCACTACCACATCACTGCCCTTACCGATACGAGACAAATCCACACTGTAACCACGTGGCAGGTTTAAAACAAAGATGCCAAGCAATAGCAAGATTACGCCGACGGCAACGAATTTGGGCCAACGCGCTGATTTGCTCATTTGCATTGCACTCCCCAGGTTGGATCAGTTGCTTCCGTGGCTCATCTTACCGTACGCCCGATTTTGCTTTCCTTGCCGGCGAGCAGCTTCTGGATGTTGACGCGATGGCGCCACATGAGCAAGGCACCCATCGCGAAGCTCATTGCGACGTATTGTATCTGGCCAAGAAAGATCCAGACGTAAACCGGTGCCAACACGGCCGCCGTCAGCGCCGAGAGCGACGAGTAACGCGAGATAGCGGCGACAACAAGCCAGGTCGCTACCAGGGCTAGGGCCACCGAGGGACTCAAGGCAATCCAAACGCCCAGGCCGGTGGCGACACCCTTACCACCATGGAACCCAAAGAAGAGTGGATACAGGTGCCCCAGGAACGCCATGAAACCGACGAGCGCCAGTATGAGCGGGTCATTCGTGAAGGCGCGTGCGATGAGAACGGGTATAACACCCTTTACCACATCGCCGAGCAGTGTCAGTGCCGCCGCTAGCTTGCCACCATAGCGCAGAATATTCGTGGCGCCCGGGTTGCGCGAACCAACCTTGCGCGGGTCCTCGAGCCCCATAAGTTTTGCAATGACTATTGCGCTCGAGACCGAGCCGATAAGATACGCGAGCGGAATGAACAGATATTCGACCATGAAGATATTGGACGCTCTTCCTCAGCACGACGTCAAGACATGATATCTGATTTCCGCTATATTCCCAGCGACCTCGAGTAAGTGTATGGATATCGTTTACCTGCGTGATCTGAAAATCCCGTGCGTCATTGGTGTATGGGAGTGGGAGCGTCGGATCAAACAGACCGTCGCCATTGATATAGAGATGGCAACCGACGCGCGCGTCGCCGCACGTACTGATCGCCTCGAAGATGCACTCGATTACAAGGCGGTGGCCAAACATCTGACTAACTATGTTAGCAAGTCCGAGTTTAAACTTGTAGAAACGCTAGCCGAGAAAATTGCAGAGACTGTGCTGACAGAGTTCAAGGTCGCTTGGGTGCGGGTGCGCGTCAATAAAAAAGGTTCTATTCGCGGCGCGTCCGCGGTAGGTGTGGTGATCGAACGCGGCGTCAAGCCCTCTGGCCCCGCCACCGAATAGTAAGGAACGAGTTTAGTCACGTTGCGAGTCGTTATTGATGCCGAGAGTTTTCGTAAGCATAGGCAGCAACATCGATAGAGAAAAGAACATAAAAGCTGCAGTCCATGAGCTCAATGTTTCCTATGCGCCCTTAACCCTTTCACGGGTCTACGAGAGTCCAGCCATCGCTTTTCGTGGCGACGACTTTTACAACCTAGTCGCCAGTTTTGACACCAATGCGAGCGTCCACGACCTTCGTGCGCGGCTTACCAGCATAGAAGATGCCTGTGGGCGTGAGCGCCGTGGTAACAACCAGTCACGCACGTTAGATATCGATCTGCTGCTTTACGGAGACTTGGTTAGGCACGATGGCGAAATCGACGTACCACGGCCGGAAATCAGTCAGCATGCGTTTGTACTGTTGCCGCTAACAGAAATCGCATCCAAGGCTCGCCACCCGGAAACCGGTGTTACATTTCGTCAGATGTGGGCCAATTTCGATGACCCAAAGCAGAAATTATGGCCTGTAGAACTCGATTTCAGTCTATAAAGTAGATATCACAACACGATGCGCCGGCCGCCATCGACCGCGATAACTTCGCCGCTGATAAAACTGGCATCATTAATCAAGAACAACACCGCACGCGCGATGTCATCAGGATCACCCATACGTTTCAACGGAGTGCGTGAGATCATGCGCTGTTTATTCTTCTCATCTATACCGTCTTCTGGCCACAATATCGCCCCCGGGGCTATGGCATTCACACGCACATCGGGCCCGAGTTCACGCGCCAGCGCCTTGGTAAGCATGATCAAACCCGCCTTGGCCACGCTGTAGATAGAATATCCCTTGAGCGGACGCTGGCCGTAAATGTCGGCGATATTAATAACACAACCGCGAGTCGTCTTGAGGTGAGGCGCAGACGCTTGCGCGAGAAAGAACGGCGTCTTTAAGTTAGTTCCCAGCAGATCCTCCCATTGTTTTTCGGTGGCATCGCCGATCGGTGTGGGATAAAACGTGGAAGCGTTATTAATGAGTACGTCGATACGATCAAATGCTTCTATGGCCTGATTCACGAGGTCCTGCAAAAACCCACTACCGGTCGATAAATCACCACGCACGAGGAGCACCGAATGCGGACGTATTTTATGCAGCTCCTCTTGCAGATTCTGGGCATCCTTCTCCGACGAGCGATAATGCAGTACTAACTTCATCCCCTGTGCATGCAGCGTGCGCGCCACGTGTCCGCCGACGCGGCGAGCCCCTCCGGTAATCAAGACGACTTTGTCCGCAAGTCTCTTATCGGACATAGCACTACCCCATTCACTCGCTAAACGGTGAGACAATACCGTCTAATCTGGCTAAACTCCAATCCCGATGTCGAACGAGTCCGTCCCATCGCGATCCACACGTGAGCAGGCTGCCGACTTATCGGTTCGGTTACCAACACCGACAGCAGCCGAGCGCGCCCGTAGCGACAAGCTCGTGCGCCACATAAGTGATGAGATAGAGCGCGCCGGCGGCAGCGTCGACTTCACGCGTTACATGGAGCTCGCGCTCTATGCGCCTGATCTCGGCTATTACCGTTCCGGCGCGCAAAAGTTTGGCGCACGAGGTGACTTTGTCACCGCCCCTGACTTGTCACCGCTATTCGCGTACTGCGTTGCCAAGCAGTGTCAGCAGATCTTAATGCATCTTGGAGCCGGGGATATCCTGGAGGCAGGTGCCGGCAACGGTGCGCTTGCAGCCGCTTTATTACACGAGCTCGACACGCTCGAATGTTTGCCCGACAACTATTTCATTCTGGAACTCAGTGGCGAGCTACAGCAACGCCAAGCCGCGCTGATCAAACAACGCGTGCCGCATCTTTTGCCACGGGTATACTGGCTACAAGCGCTGCCGGACGACGGCATGCGCGGCGTCGTTGTCGGTAACGAGTTGCTCGATGCCATGCCGGTACACCGCTTCGGTGTCGGCGAACACGGGATTCAGCAACTTTATGTCACGTTGCAAAATGGACGATTTGCCTGGGACCCGAGGCCGGCTAATGAAGAGATCAGACAACGAATAGAACCGCTCGAATTACCGCGCGACTACACGTCGGAGATCAACTTTTACGCCGAAGCCTGGGTAAGAAGTATCGCCGAATGCCTCCAAGCCGGTGTGTTGTTGCTGTTTGACTACGGTTTTCCTCGCGCGGAGTTTTATCACCCGCAAAGAAACCAGGGCACACTGATGTGCCATTACCGCCACCGCAACCACGACGATCCGTTGATCCTGGTCGGTCTGCAGGACATCACAGCCCATGTGGACTTCACGGCTATCGCCGAGGCGGGTCAATCCAGCGGACTTTCATTCTTGGGCTACACCAGCCAGGCTGCGTTTTTGTTGTCAAGCGGCCTCGACGAGCTCGTAGCGGCATCTGATCCCAATGCTCGCCGCCAACACCTCGAGCTCGCACAGCAAGTCAATAAACTAACCTCACCCGCCGAAATGGGCGAGCTTTACAAAGTCATCGCCCTGGGCCGCGGTGTCGACATCGACCTGCAAGGTTTCGCCCTACACGACCGACGAGGTCGTTTGTAATTCGCAAGCCCGGACTCGTGATCCGTGAATCGTTAGTCGTGAGTTGGAAGATGCCTTTGGTTTTTCGCCCCTTTCGTCAAGCCGAGCACCGCGCGAAGACGAAGGCCGCTCCTGCGCATCCATGCGCACGCGGCACTTGTGCCTCCCTGCACATCGTGCAAGCCCGAAGGGGCCGGGCAAGGACCCCGGCGTCCGCGCCAGGGACATGGGTGAGGCGGAGCTTTGACGAGAGTCCAGTGGACTGTCGTCCCGCCGAACGGGCTCGCCACGGATGGCGAGCCCCGGACTTGCA
>JBHIDJ010000103.1:0-10732 GCA_046760105.1 Acidiferrobacterales bacterium
GTAACTGGTAATTGGTAATTAGTGATTGGTGGCCGGGCTATCAATACTTACCAGTCACGAGTCACTAGTCACCAATCACGAATCACGACTCACGGCTCACGAACTACCCGCCACTGATAACGCATGTTCAAGAGTTTTCGGATCGGAGATCGGCAGTGTTTGCGTCTCGCGAGCAATGCGTTTGTTGAGCCCGGAAAGCACCTTACCAGGACCGCATTCGATCAAGGTGTCGACGCCAAGCCCCGCCATTTTCTCTATCGTCTCGACCCAACGCACGGGAGAATCCACCTGCTCTACCAGCACGTTGCGAATCGCCTCGGGTTCGGTCTCGGTCTCAACATGCACGTTATGAATTACCGGTATTTCCGGAGACCGGATTTCCACTTCCCGCAGACGTGTTCCCATGCGCTCAGCCGCCGGGTGCATCAGCGCACAATGAAAAGGGGCGCTGACCGGTAACACGACGGCGCGTTTCGCTCCGGCGCTTTTGGCTAGGCTCACCGCACGCTCGACGGCACTTCGAGTCCCGGCAATCACGACCTGTCCCGGGGCGTTGAAATTAACAGCGGACAACACTTCACCGCCCGACGCCTGTTCGCAAAGTGTCGCTACCGAGTGGTCACCGAGACCCAGGATTGCCGCCATGCTGCCTTCACCCACCGGCACCGCCTCTTGCATAAAGCGCCCGCGATCGGCCACCAACCGCGCGGCTTCGCTGAAATCCAGGGCGCGCGCGCAAACGAGCGCAGTATATTCGCCGAGGCTATGGCCAGCCATATAAGCGGGTAGCGCACCTTGCCGCGCGCGCCACACACGCCAAACAGCGACACCGGCCGCTAACATGGCCGGCTGCGTATTTGCTGTTTGATTCAATTCTGTCTCCGGACCGTCGCGCACTAGGGCCAAAAGATCGAGACCGAGCGCGCGCGAGGCTTCTCGAAAGGTGCTTTCGACTTCGCTATATTCGGCCGCCAGCTGGCTAAGCATACTGACCGACTGCGAACCCTGTCCGGGAAAAACAAATCCTATCGACATAGTCAGTAGCAAGTGCGAAGTCACAAGTAGCAAGTGAGGACCCAGGCGAACCTGTAGGGGTCTTGCCTTGTTACTTGCAACTTGTTACTTGCAACTTGCTCTTAGTAGCTAAGAAGTACGGAGCCCCAGGTGAAGCCGCCACCAAAAGCCTCCATCAAGACAATGTCACCGTGCCTTATGCGGCCATCGCGCACCGCCTCGTCGAAGGCCAGTGGTATCGATGCCGCTGAGGTGTTGCCATGCCGGTCCACCGTCACCACCACGTGGTCCATGGACAATCCTAGCTTCCGTGCCGTGGCAGCAATGATGCGGATATTCGCCTGGTGCGGCACAAGCCAGGTGACATCAGATTTCTGCATGTTGTTGGCTTGCAGTGTCTCGTCGACGATTTCGCCAAGCTTGTTTACGGCTACTTTGAAAACCTCGCCTCCTCCCATCGTCACGTAGGCTTCGCCATTGATCACCTTGTCATAATTCTTTGAAACGCCGGCGGGGACCTCAAGCAGTTCCGTGTACTGTCCATCGGCGTGCAAATGGGAGGAAATGATGCCCGGTGAATCGTCAGCCTGAAGCACAACGGCTCCTGCTCCGTCACCGAATAACACGCAGGTACTGCGATCACTCCAATCGATGATGCGGGAGAATGTTTCTGCGCCTACGACCAACGCACATCTGGCACTCTCCGTGCGCACAAACTTATCCGCTACATCCAGCGCGTACACAAAACCTGTGCATACGGCCTGAACGTCAAACGCCGGACAACCGTGAATGCCAAGACGCTTTTGCAACAGGCAGGCGGTGCTTGGGAACACTTGATCCGGCGTTGTCGTCGCCACGATGATTAGATCGATGGCATCCTTTTCGATGCCGGCCGCATCGATGGCGCGCTGCGTCGCCTGTTCTGCGAGGTCCACCGTATGTTCGCCCTCGGCAGCGATACGACGCTCACGCACACCGGTACGCGCGACAATCCACTCGTCCGACGTGTCGACCATGTTTTCCAGATCGGTATTGGTCAACACCTTTTCTGGTAGGTAACCACCCGTACCTGTGACGCACGAATATTTCACGCGGATTCCTCTCTTACTAACATCGATGCGAGCTTTCGGCTGATCTGTTCGGGGAAATGGTTTTTAGCCTCTGTTAAGGCCTGATGAATAGCATATTCGAAGGCTAACGGGTCAGCACCGCCATGGCTTTTTATGACGATACCATTGAGGCCCACAAGTGTCGCCCCATTGTAGCGACGTGGATCGACCCTCTTACGAAATGCCCTTAGTACCGGCAGGGCGATGAGACCTGAAAGTTGAGTCGCGACATTACGTCTGAACTCTTGCCTCATGTAATGGGTGATCATTTCGGCGAGTCCTTCGCTAGTCTTTAGCGCGACGTTGCCCACGAAGCCATCACAGACGACCACATCCATTTCCCCAGTGAAGATCTCGTCCCCTTCCACATACCCGCAGTAATTGACCTTACTATTGCGCAGCAATTCTGCCGCCTTTTTTACACTTTCATTACCCTTGATGTCTTCTTCGCCAATATTCAGCAGTCCTACACGCGGTTCTGCCTTGCCCTCGGTAGTACTCACCAATATGGATCCCATGATAGCAAACTGCAGCAGTTGCTCCGGTGTACAGTCAACATTAGCCCCGAGGTCCAGGACGTGCACGTGCCCGTGAATAGTCGGTAAGGGCGAGATGATCGCCGGGCGATCGATGCCGGGTAAGGTCTTCAAGACGAATCTGGCGCTCGCCATGAGGGCACCGGTGTTGCCAGCGCTGACGCAAGCTTGCGCCCTTCCCGCCTTCACCAGATTGATAGCCACGCGCATGGACGAATCTTTCTTGGTCCGTAGCGCTTGGGCAGGTGGTTCATCCATGCCGACGATCTGCGAGGCATTCTGGATTACGAGACGTTCGCTCTCGTCCGTCTTCCAGCGCGCGAATTCCGGTGCAAGCGTATCACGTCGCCCGACCAAGATCAGATTCAGCGCCGCATATTTCTCCAGAGCAGCTAGCGCCGCTGGCACGGTAACACTGGCACCGTGGTCGCCCCCCATGGCGTCCAGGGCAATCGTGACCGTCAAAGGTGCGAAACCTCTCGAATACGCAGTTATTCAGCGTCTACGCTGCTTTCCGTTGTCTCGATAACCTTGCGACCACGGTAATAGCCATCAGCGCTTACATGATGGCGGCGATGGGTCTCACCGCTGGTCGAATCGATCGACAGCGTAGGCGCTTTCAATGCATGGTGGGAACCACGCATGCCGCGCCTCGATGGAGTCTTACGGCTTTTTTGTACGGCCATGTTAATCCCTCACAGTAACGAGCTCTTACTTAACGAACTCTTATTTCCTGATCTGTTTCAATCTGCCCAAAACCGAGAACGGGTTGGCGGGCGTCTGATCGCTGTTGCGTTGAGCGGCCATATGCGCTGCCGCCGGACACTCACTAACATCATGCATCGGTATCATCGGCATCGCCAACAACAATTCGTCCTCGACAATTTTACTCAGCGCGACTGGCTTATCCGCCACCAGCACCTCGGTTTCGTGCTCCAGCAAATCGGTATGCTCGCCTGCCTTCACCACTATCAGCGAAGGCTCGGCCTTAAGCACCAATGTCATCCGCTCAAGGCAGCGCTGGCAGGCCACGTGCAGTCGCACACTGATGCGTCCGTGCATGCGCCGTAGACCTTGGTCGCTGCTGCGCTCGAAGTGAAGGCTCACCCTAGCCTGCGCCTCAGTATCTAGGCACAGCACACGCAGCCGGCCCATGGTCTTCAGCGGTAGCTTGCCGGAAATGTGCGCACGAGCATCGGCGAGCTTGATAGGATCAACCGTCGCTGACAAGCCACTAGACATTGGCCGCGCATCATATAACCCCCTGTAATTTGTGTCAAAAAAGCAGATGCAAGGTCCAAGATTCAAGGTGCAAGCTTGCGGCTGACGGCGCGCTTCCAGGTAGCTTTCGGGTATACTTGAACCTTGTTCCTTCCATCGTGTATCTCATTTCAAGTTGCTACTTGCATACTAGTTTTGTGTCCAAGATAATCCTCGCTTCGTCCTCACCCTATCGCAGAAAACTGCTCGAGCGCCTCGGTCTCGCCTTTGAGGTCATCGACCCGAAGGTGGATGAAACCCCGAGGCCTGGGGAGCCTCCCGAGGTGCTTGTCGAACGGTTGGCAGTGGCCAAAGCGCGCACAGTGACCCAACGCCGACCTGGTTCGCTGACCATTGGCTCGGATCAGGTGGCAGCACAAGGGGCTAGTATCATCGGTAAACCGCGAAACCATGAACAGGCCGTGCAGCAACTGCGTCAGATGTCCGGCGGCGTCATTAAGCTTTACACAGGCCTTGCGCTGATTAACGCTGACAGCGGTCGTGTGCAGAGCGACGTTGTCACCTTTACGATCACTTTTCGTCATCTGAGCGAACGACAGATCGACGGCTATTTGCGTAACGCAAAGCCTTACGATTGCACCGGCAGTGTTAGAGTTGAGGGGCTTGGCATTGCGTTGCTGGAGCGACTCGAGGGCGAGGATCCGAATGCAGTGATCGGATTGCCGTTGATTCGGCTGGTGCAGATGTTAGAAAACGAAAATGTGAAAGTACTTTAGAAAAAAGTGGCAAGTTACAAGGGGTAAGGACCTCAACAGAAAGGAAGCTCACGTCGTAGTCCCTTGCTACTTGCGAATTACAAATCTAGCGTAAGTCCAGCACATGGCCCATTAGCCGCGTCGCCCAGCTTTCGGCCATGGCCGTACCGATGCGCCTAGCAAACCGATCCAAAAGATTTTCCCTACGAGTGAAATCGACGATTTCATCGGCGCCGACTACTTCGCGCGCAACATAACTCGCACTTCCAAACTCATCGACCAAACCCATCTGTAAGGCCTGTTCCCCGGTCCAAAACAGACCGGTAAACATGTCTTTCGTCTCTTTCAGCGCGTCTCCACGTCCTTCCCTGACAACATCAATGAATTGCTGGTGAACCTTCTCCAGCAGTTCCTGCGCGTGCTGCCGGTGCCGCGGGCTGAGCGGCGAGAAGGGATCAAGGAAATCCTTGTTCTCGCCCGCCTTGAGCAGCCGCCGTTCGACACCCAATTTCTTCATACTATCTACAAAGCCGAAGCCATTCATAAACACGCCGATGGAGCCTACGATGCTGCTTTGATTTGCGTAGATCTTATCGGCCGCGGCCACCGCATAGTAGCAGCCGGATGCACACATATCTCGAATCACCGCATAGATCGGTGTGTCAGGGTGCAGCTTCCGCAGCCGCTGTATCTCACTATTGATGTAACTCGCCTGGACAGGACTTCCGCCTGGGCTGTTCGTGCGCAAGATCACGCCCTTGGCCCCGCTGTCGAACGCACCGCGCAACCCGGAGACGACATTGTCCGCGCTAGCGACACCGGCCGCGCCGATTATGCCGTCTAGATCGACGAGCGCCGTGTACTTGCCGGATATAGGTTTCTCGCCCAAACCCGCAGTTAGTGCCAGCACGAGCAGCACCAACAGATAAATGGCGAAGAACGCCTTAAAGAATATGCCCCAACGGCGCGTCTTACGCTGCTCGTTGAGGGATGCAAAAGCCAGCCGTTCAAGCAGGCTCTGCTCCCACTCTTGTTTCGGCTCCTCTGTTTGCGGCGGGTTACTATTGGAATCGCTCATCTGCATAACCCCACATATTTACCTAGGTCCCGCGTAAGACCAAATGTGCGCCATTGGCAGTCAATCGGACCATTCCGTCTTGTTCGACGACGCCCAATCGGCTCAGTTCGCCACCAACGCACGGCCCGCTGGCACACTCGCCGGAGTCGGGATGGTAGCGAGCACCATGGGTCGCACAAATCAAGAAATCGCCTTCGGCGTCAAAAAAATAGCCCTGTTTCCAGTCAAGCTCGACACCCTGGTGTGCACACTGGTTGATAAAAGCATAGACGTTGCCCTGATGACGGATAGCAAACGCCGGTAAGATCTCCCCATCTATCGTTACCTGAAAGCGAACTCCAATGTCGCCGCTCTTTAGTGCGTCGCTTGCGCAAATGACAGCGTCACTCTCCTTCATTACAGCCATCGACACACCTCGTCAAAAGAATCGAGACACGCTACCGGACCACATGCGAGCAAGCGTGCACGGTCATGCACGCCGTAGCTAACCGCCAGCGCCTCCACACCGGCATTGCGTGCCATCTGCATATCATAGACGGTGTCCCCAACCATTAGTGTCTGCTTTGTGGTCACGCCGGTCTCATCTAGGATGTCCTCGAGCATGGCTGGGTGCGGCTTGGAGAACGCTTCGTCGGCGCAGCGCGTGGCGACAAAGAGTTGCTCAAGACCTGCCTCCGCCATCAGTCTATCCAATCCGCGACGTGGTCTGCCGGTGGCCACCGCAAGCAGATATCCGTCTTGAGCAAGGCCGTTCAGTCCCTCTTCAACGCCTGGGAAAAAGGCTAGCTCGGTTTTATCGAGATGCAGATAGTGTTGGCGGAAACGTTCGATGACCTTGTCACGCACCTGTGTTCCCAGACCCGGAACCAGCCTGCCGGCGGCCTCTTCCATACCCAAGCCGATTATATCGCGTACCGCTTCGTCACCGGGATCGGATACGCCCGCGTCCCTCATGGCGGCGGATAGACACCGCACGATCTTCGCCTCTGAGTCCATCAGAGTACCGTCCCAGTCGAACACGACCAGGTCATAACGACGCTTCATGTTTCAAGCAATCAAGGAGATCGGTGAATTCAGCGGGAAGCGGTGCCTTAAGAACCATTCTACTGCCAGTGTGTGGGTGTTTGAACCCCACAGCTCCCGCATGCAGGAACAGGCGTTTTAACCCCAGGCGCGCCATGCGTTGGTTAAACTCGCGGTCGCCATATTTTCGATCACCGGCAACGGGATGACCAAGGTAAGCCGCATGTACCCGGACCTGATGCGTGCGGCCGGTTAGCAGTTCAATCTCCACCAGCGTGCAGTCAACGAACCGCTGTTTGGCGATAAAACGGGTGACGGCCTGTTTGCCGCCCTGCGACACCTCAACCATACGCTCGCCTGAGCGTAAACGGTATTTCGCGAGTGGCAGCTCCACGTGCCTCGCCTCGTCGTCCCAACGACCCTGCACCAGCGCGCTGTAGCGCTTTTTAACACGTGCTTCGCGCAACTGCGCATGCAAGCCGAGCAGGGCCGATCGCCGTTTTGCCAGCAACAAGCACCCCGATGTGTCACGATCTAGCCGGTGTGCGAGCTCTAAGAAGCGCGCCCGCGGACGCTGCGAACGTAGGTGCTCGATAAGCCCCAGACTCACGCCGCTGCCACCGTGCACCGCGAGACCCGCTGGCTTGTCAACCGCCATGAGGTGCGCGTCCTCGTACAGGATGCATAATTCCAGCGGCCCGTCAGCGGCGGCAGCTCGCGGCCGATCCGCAGGCGCCATCCGCAAGGGCGGGATACGGACTACGTCCCCGGCCCGAAGGCGGTAATCGGCCGCGCGACGGCCACTGTTTATGCGCACTTGGCCTTTGCGCAGAATGCGATAGATATGGCTCCTCGGAACACCTTTTAGTTTTGAAATCAGGAAGTTATCGAGTCGCTGGCCGGCCTGAGTCGCGTCGATTTGGCGGTATTCGACGCCTTGGCCGGTGGAGTTCTGCGCTATGTTCATGCGTCTCGGGATAATACGGATTGCCGCTTAACCGCTTCGCTGATATATTTTCAGTACCGTAGCGCCTAGGCGGTACGTGTGCAGTTTAACTTAAGTACCGATTTTTTAAAGATTTTCGCACCGGCTGTCTAAGCTGGTTGCGGCTCCCGTAGCCAAGCGTCGCAGGCGCACAATGATGATGTCGTGCTCGCCTTGGCTCCCGGGCAAAGGGTAAATATGGGTTTCGCGTTCCTCACCCTTCGGAGGGACGCACCGAGTATAAGACGCTTCCGATTGGGGAACAGGCTCACCATGCTTGGCAGGACGCTGGAAATACCCACCGGCGTCTGTCTCAGCTGTGCCCGTAGGATTTTTGGTTCACCTCGGGCAATAACACGCGCGGCCCCCGTGTCCGCGCCATGCAGCGACACCCCCCTTCACAACGCCGAGGGCTGTCGTCTGTCAGTGGCAGTGTACTAGATCACACCACTGCCCAAGTGTGGTGATCCCCTAGCGCGTCACGAAGATGGCTACGTCTTCAGCGCGAAACTGTCGGCGCGTCGGGGATATTTACAATGAAAAGAATGTTGTTGAACGCGACTCACCCTGAGGAGTTGCGTCTCATAGTCGTTGACGGCCAAAAACTGCTTGAGCTAGATATTGAGTCAACGTCCTATCAGCAGAGAAAGGGCAATATCTACAAAGGCCGTGTTACCCGTGTAGAACCAAGCCTCGAAGCTGCATTTGTCGATTACGGTACCGAGCGCCAGGGTTTCCTACCGCTCAAAGAAATCTCGCGCGTCTACTTCAGCAACTTCAGCGAGACCACGCCTATCGGCCAGGTCCGGATCAAGGACGTCATCAAAGAAGGGCAAGAACTTATCGTTCAGGTCGACAAGGAAGAACGTGGCAGTAAGGGTGCCGCGCTGACGACCTTTGTGAGTCTCGCCGGACGCTACCTCGTGCTCATGCCCAATAACCCGAAGGGTGGCGGCATATCGCGGCGTATAGAAGGTGAAGAACGATCAGAAATGCGGGAACTGATGTCGCAATTAAACGTCCCCGACGACTATGCCCTGATCGCACGCACAGCCGGTATCGGAAAAAGCGTCGAGGATCTGCAATGGGACCTCGATTATCTTACGCATCTTTGGGATGCGATCACCAAGGCAGCACAGGAACGGGCCGCGCCTTTCCTCATCTATCAGGAAAGCAATCTCGTGGTGCGCGCCGTGCGCGATTACCTGCACAGCGACATTGGCGAGATCGTAGTCGATAATGCTGACATCTACGATCGCGTAAAAAAGTTCGTTCAACAGGTCTCTCCACAGAATCTCAATAAGCTAAAACTCTACAAAGATGAGACGCCGCTATTCTCGCGTTTCCAGATCGAGCATCAAATCGACTCGGCGTTTTCACAAGACGTACAACTCGAGTCCGGCGGTTCACTTGTATTCGATCGTACCGAGGCGCTAGTCACTATCGATGTCAACTCGGCACGCGCGACCAAAGGCAGTGACATCGAGGAAACGGCGTTAAATACGAACCTAGAAGCGGCTGATGAGCTTGCCCGGCAACTAAGGCTGCGCGACATTGGCGGCCTCATCGTGATTGATTTTATCGACATGACGCCAGTGCGTAGTCAGCGTGCGGTGGAGAATCGTTTGATCGAGGCGTTAAAGGCTGACCGTGCCCGTGTGCAGGTCGGGCGCATTTCGCGCTTCGGCTTGCTTGAGATGTCTCGTCAGCGTCTGCGTCCGTCGCTCGGTGAGTCCAGCACTCTCGTTTGCCCGCGCTGCATCGGTACCGGTCATATTCGCAGTGTTCAGTCTTCGGCGCTCAGTATTTTGCGGATGGTCCAGGAAGAAGCTATGAAGGAGAACACGGCGACGGTACAAGTGCACCTACCGGTGGAGACGGCAACCTATTTACTCAATGAAAAACGCTTTGAGATAAGCGCCATCGAGTCTCGGGTTGGAACCCCCATTCTTATTGTGCCGACGCCTGAGCTAGAAACCCCGCACCATCGGATCAGGCGTTTGCGCAGTGAGGAAGTCGAGGCCGAAGGGCAAGTGCCCAGTTACGAGATCCCGATACAGGAAGAGGTGGAGCCGGAGACCACTCCCGGCGCTACTACACAACCGGAAAAGCCAATTGTCGCCCCGATCGCCCATCTAGCGACCCCACCCACGCCGCGGAAAACCATATTCGCCAGTCTGAGAAAGTGGCTCGCCGCACTTTTTCGCAAAAAAGCACGGACAGAACGAGCCAGCAGCGCCAAGGACACCGCGCGCGCGCGCCGCCGGGGCCGTGCTACCCGTGCACGCACACCGGCCAAAGGGCAACCCCAACGTGCAATCGCTGATCGCGCGGCACCGGCTAAGCAGCGCACACGGAAAGACACTGCCCCAGTAGAATCCTCTGAACAACAGCAAGAGTCCGGGCGTGGGTCACGGCCCCGCCGGCGGGGGCGACGCACGCGGCCCCAGGGCAAGCCCACCAAGGCGGCGGCCAAGACAGCATCCGCTGTAAGTGGCCCGGATGTCAAAGCGGCTGATCAAGCAGACGCGACACGCGTTGAGGGCCGAGACGCAGCAGACGAGATCGCACCGCCTGACGCTGAGGTGCAACAACCCACTGCTGCTGACACGGCGCATGCCGACCGGCCGATGACCCCCAGCACACCTCCACGTGAGCCACCGGTTATCCCGGCGACCGATGTGACATCAGCGGCGCCGGTTACCGAGCCCGCACCGGTAGAGGAACAACCGCCAGTAACGGCCGCCATGCTGGAGGATGCGCCATCGACTGAGGCCGGTATCGACCACAAGCCCACGGAGCAACTAATACAGGTGGAAACGCGAACCCGCGCTGAAGAGAACAAACCCAACTGATGTTTCGTGAATCGTAGGTTCGTGAACCGTAACTGGTAATCGGTAATTGGTAATTAGTGATTGGTGGCCGGGCTATCAATACTTACCAGTCACTAGTCACTAATCACGAATCACGACTCACGGCTCACGAACTACCCGCCACTGATAACGCATGTT
>JBHIDJ010000104.1:0-10705 GCA_046760105.1 Acidiferrobacterales bacterium
CGTGATGGCTTATAGTTGCACGTCGGGTACCGTGGCTATCGGATTCGAGGAGATAGTTCGTCACATTCACGTCGTGCGTCCGGGTATCCCGTGTACGACCCCGATTACGGCGGCACTAGCCGGCTTTGAAAAGCTCGGTATTCATCGAATCGTCCTGCTCACGCCTTATATTGACGATGTTAACCAGCCGGTACGCCACTACCTTGAAGATCATGGGATTTCGGTACTGAGTATGAGCAGTTTTAACATGCAGAGCGATATCGACATGGCGCGGCTACCGCCGACGGCGATCCAGGCGGCGGCGTTGCAAATCGATCGCCGCGACGCAGATGCGGTCTTTATCTCATGCACCGCGGTTCGTGCGGCCGAGATAATCGAGGCTCTCGAACAAACCCTCGGCAAGCCCGTTCTGAGCAGCAATCAAGTGCTGTTCTGGGAAGCCCTTCGGCTCGCCGGTTATACAGATCCTGTGCCGGGTTTCGGGCGACTACTGCGCGAGCACTGAGTACTTTAGTAAGCGAAGATAGGCCGATGGAGCAATCAGACATCTGCCGTAAGCGGGCGCGAAAGAAAAATCGCTTTATGTTGGAGGGGAACCATGTTGCGAACTCAAGTATGCGATCTTCTGGGCATTGAGTTCCCAATCATTCAGGCGGGAATGGGAGCATTCGCCTCACCTGATTTGGTCGCAGCAGTTTCCAATGCCGGCGGCCTTGGCAGTTTTGGGGCGCGGCCTGAACTCGGGGAACGCGCTGCTGACAACATTAGGGAGCGAATGGCGCGAACGCGCGAGCTGACCGATCGGCCTTTTGCCGTGAACCACACTGTCAATGATCTGAACGAAGTGGCCTTTGCGGCCACGTTGGAAACCAAGCCATCGCTTATCTCATTCGCTCTGGGCGACCCGGGTGACTTAGTCGGTCGGGCTCACGATGCGGGCATACCGGTCATGCACCAGGTGACGACATTACGACAGGCGCGCCAGGCTGCCGAGCTGGGCGTAGATATAGTAGTGGCACAAGGCGGTGAGGCTGGTGGCTTTGGGGGGACTGTCGCAGGGTTAGTCTTAATCCCTCAAGTCGTGGATGCTGTTAGCCCAATACCGGTCATCGCGGCGGGTGGCATAGCCGATGGTCGTGGGTTCGCTGCCGCTCTGGTGCTCGGGGCGCAGGGCATCAATATTGGCACCAGATTCTTGACCTCTGTGGAAGCAGCCGTCGACGATGCTTGGAAGCAAGCGATTCTCACGGGAGAGTCCGAAGACGCGATCAAAGTCGATTTCTGGAACGATATCTTTCCACCGACCGGCAGCGCATATACTGTTATTCCACGTGCGCTTCGCTCTCCGTTCATCGACGAGTGGCGCAATCGGCGACATGAAGTTCGGCAAGAGGCCCAACGCTTACAAAGTCAAGTAATGATTGCGAAAGAGCAAGGGAAATATGGTGAACTGACGCCGTTCGCCGGGCAAACCGCTGGGTTGATACATGAGATCTTACCTGCGGCTGAGATCGTGCACACGATAGTGGCTGAAGCGGAGGAGGTGCTAAAGCGTGCAACTAACGTTCTGAGATAGAAAGTCGTCGGTTGACATCGAGACTGGGGTGTTCCTTCTCTGCGGTTTTACCTAAATGTTATCTGAGAAGATCGGGCTACGTGCAGCGTGTTGACTAATATGGCGTCCCCAAGGGGATTTGAACGTTATGCTAGTGGCTTGTTAGCCCCCTTCGAGGTTGCGGCGTAGCATATCGATTCGCCTCTCTGGACCGAACGGCAAGCCGAACTCGGTCGACGTATTACGTGTTTAGCGGTGGTCGGTTCTCACGATAGGAGTTTTTATGGCAAATCTTTCCCTCGGGAAAGGTTAAAACATCGCAGCCATTTACTTCGGCCTTTTTCGAGTACCCGTGAGCGCATTGTCCTGCGCCGCACACACCGTTGGTATCAACTACGGACGGGCTGGTAATATTACGTGTTGGTTTGCTGCCGCGCTGGCGTCGGCGCAGTGCGCGTATTCACGCAGGATTCGCCTGAATGCCTTATTCCTCGCTTGCTTCATCTGCACTAATGATATGGAAGGCGCTCGAGTCGTACGGTTGCGATACGCGTGCGCTGTTCCAGCAGGCTGGCCTGGATCCGGCCAAGATGCGTGATCCGAACGCCCGCTATCCCGACACCGCGTTTCCTACGCTCTGGGCTCGCGCGGTGCAAGCAAGTAAGGATCCGGCGTTTGGCTTGACGGTGGCACGCTTTTGGCACCCCGCGAGCTTTCACGCTCTGGGATATTCGTGGTTCGCAAGCGACACATTAAAGGACGCCCTGGAGCGCGCCGCCCGTTACTTTCTCCTCCTCACCGACAAGGAGGAGCTGATCGTCAAGGAGTCGGGCGACGAAATCAAAATCGTGCTGCACAACCCAGATCCCAGACATCCCACCGCCGATGAGGACGTTGATGCCGCGCTCGGAACTATCGTCGCCATGTGCCGTGCGAGCTATGGGCGGCATCTTAATCCCCGGTGCGTGATGATGCAGCGCGAATCGCCGGCGGACCGAGGCGCTTTTTTGCAGCTGTTCAGGGCGCCGATCGAGTTCAAGGCGTCGGAGAATGCCCTTCACTTTGACAGGCAAGCGCTGCTGACGCCCTTGCCGACGGCGAACGCGGAGCTGGCGCGCGCGAATGACAGGGTCGTTACTGACTATCTCGCTCGCTTTGAGCGCGGGAGTGTCAGACGTCAGGTGGAGCAAAAACTGCTCGAGCAGCTGTCCTCAGGCCACGTCTCGCAAGAGTCTGTGGCCAGGGCACTTCACATGAGCCTGCGCACCTTGCAACGTCGTCTCAAACAGGAAGGTAGCAGCTACAAGCAGCTCTTGGATCAGACCCGGCGCGATCTTGCTGCGCGTTACCTCAGGGAGTCCCATCTAACCGTGGGCGAGATCACCTTCCTGCTCGGATTCTCCGAGGCTGCAAACTTCACGCGCGCCTTCAAGCGCTGGCACGGCTTGTCCCCGAGCGAATTTCGAACTCCTTAGGCGCGGGCATTTTTCCGGATCCCTGGACGCGATAGCATTGGTCAGCAGCGTGCTCAATGTGGAAAGGACAATTCATCGCACCGCGGACAGTATCCATAGATGGTCATCATCGATTCGATGCGCAGCCGCTGACGGCCGAGTCCTGCTGACACCGATCGCGTTACCGACGCGCACTGCGGATCCGAGCCGTTGGCAAACACCCAGCCTTCGTCCTGCAATGCCGAGATGAGCTGCTTCCACGCACCGTTGGGCACTTGGATGGCAGCCGTGTGCTGACATTGATGGCTCGTACAGCGAACAAGCAGGAGCGACATGCCACTATTGTAGCTAGCATCGTCGCGGCGGCCCTGTCCGCGGACGACAACCCCGTGTGCTGGGGCGCCAGCTTCTGCCCCCGGGCTCAGTCGACACCGTTCATTACGCCGAGGGATAAGACGTTGGCGCGCCAGGATTAGCGGGGCCGCAGCCGCAAGCGTCATCGTAGATAACCTGGCGGATTCCGCGCTCGCCTCAACCGGTGCTATCACCGTATCCAAACGGAAAGGGGACAACTATGTTCAAACACATCACACTTGCTGTGGTACTCGTCGCAAGTCTGGGGGCGTTGGCCGCTTGCGGTTCCTCCGAAGAGCGAACGGCCCAAATCTTCGTTAACCACACCGCACGCAAGCTCGAACTCA
The DNA here is from genome assembly GCA_046760105.1 of Acidiferrobacterales bacterium. Taxonomy (GTDB): domain Bacteria; phylum Pseudomonadota; class Gammaproteobacteria; order Acidiferrobacterales; family SPGG2; genus JBHIDJ01. The sequence goes on from JBHIDJ010000104.1 coordinate 3,711, forward strand.
GCGACCAGCAGAAAGCCAGACTCTTTGATGTTGCAACGGTTGTCCTGGAGTTTCACGTCGACATGACAAAGGACGAGAAACAACTCAGGAAAGAGCTGTTAACGATGTACCATTCAGACAAGCTCGACACGGACAGAATTAATGCCGTACTCGCCGAAAAGGAGCAGCTCTTCCACAGGTACTCTCGGCTGCTAATTGCCGATATCGCCGAGTTCCATAGCACGCTAACGCCGGAGCAGAAGGACAAAATCCTTGAGCTTCTAAAAAAGAACGAGCGCCGCTCTGGCCGCGGAGCCGGCCGCGGCTGCCGTGCTGTGCACTACACCGGCGCCTAGCCCGGCACAGGGAACTACATTATGAAAAAGATGATAGCTATGGGTTTGTCGTCGTCGTCGTTTCTCGCTGGCTGCGCCAGCATTCTCAATCAAGGCAAGCAGGAGGTGGCCCTGCTAAGCCATCCCGATCAAGCCGAGGTGGTCGTTAAAGATGAGAACGATAGCGTGGTGTTCGAGGGCACCACTCCGACCACCGTCAAGCTGAAGAGGGGAAAGGGATACTTTAAACCGGGAAGATACACCGTGGAGATCTCCAAAAAGGGCTACCAGACACAAACAATCACTTTGACCGGGGATGTGAGCGGTTGGTATGTCGGCGGTAACCTCCTGTTTGGGGTATTTGGTTGGGTCATCACGGATCCACTCACGGGCGCCATGTGGACATTGAAGCCCAAAGAGATCAATGCGGAATTGAGTGATTAGATAGCGAGCCTAAACGAGTTCTCGTCGGCTGAGCGGCGCATCGTGCTGCTAAAGGATGTGCCGCCAAGCCTGCGCGACGACATGATCAGAGTGCAGTAGTTAGACACTTTCAATGCACAATTTTCGGCTTGACCCGCTTGCGGTTTAAGAGAAGGATGCCATGGACGTCGAAATTACTGCTTACGCTTCACCAAGGAGGCAACACCGAAGTGGAACAAAAAAGCGTTCGGCGAAAGGCGGGTGAGCGACTGGCGTCTCACGACATTGATCGCTTCCCTAGAAGCTATAGATCGCGCCGATTGTTCCGAGATCGACGTCGCCGCCGCCGACATCCTCGTACCGCTCCCACTCGACACGGCCGCTCCAACGGTCATTGAAACGGTACTGAAAGCCGCCCCCATATACCGGGTCGACGCCGTCATCCAAGCGGCCGTTATCCACGCATACAAGGACCGAGTTGACGGTGGTACAGGTCTCGTCGACAGTGACACCCCAGAAGAAGATGCCCGCCTTGCCGAAGAGTTGGGCGCGTTGGCCAATGGGCAGGATGCCCACGGCCTGCGCCGACAACCCGCCTTTGCGAAACGTGCCACCGGTACCGATGCCGAGCGTGCCTTCGCCGAACTCGCCAAGGCCAACGAATGCGCCTTCCAACGCGAAGTACTTGCTCACACGATAGCCGCCGAAACCCTTGCCCCCGAATTCAGTCTCATCAAACTCCTTATCGTCCGAGGCGCCGATGCCACCGCCGACGTACCAGCGCCTCTTCTTGGGCTCGCTCGTGTCATCTTTGTCAGCGAACGCTAAAGGGCCCGCGCAGAACACAGCGAAAACAGTCGTGATAGCAAGAAGCGATTGCCTGAATTTCATGCTTGGCCTCCTTTCGATTGCACGGAAACATCCCACCGGCATCGGGCTGCCTACCGCCCAGCCGAATTTCGGGTAGGTTATAGGAGTCACCCGTAAAGGTAGGTAAAGGTCGCGTAATGGACGCGTAAAGGTAGGTAAAGAAATACAGCCAGGCGAAACGCTCGCGAGGACCGTTGTGAGTGCAGGGGGGGCTTGTGTTAGGCGTTCGGGCGGAGCCGACGGGGCGTGGCGTCGACCGGAAGGTGGATTTCCACGATCAGGCCACCGCCATCGGCGTTGCGGGCAGCTATCGACCCGCCATGTAACTGCACCGCTCTTTCTGCGATAGCGAGGCCAAGCCCGTGGCCGCCATGGGCGTGATTTCTCGCATCGTCCACGCGAAAGAACGGTTCAAACAGGTGCGCCAGGGTGTCGGCGGGAACGCCCGCTCCCCGGTCGCGCACGCGGATCGTGAGCCCGTGTGCTCGTTCGCGGTCGGGCATCACTGCGACATCAACCTGCGAATTCGGCGGTGAGTTTTGCAATGCGTTGCGTATGACATTTTCAAGTGCCCGGCGCAGCAAAGCGCCATCGGCCACTATCCGCGTCTCGCTGGCTGGGTCGACATCGACACCGCAGTTCACGTCCTCGGCCTCAAATCTGGCATCACTGACAACTTCCTCGACGAGCTTACGTAGGTCCACCGGTTCAAGTCGCAGTGCGTCCGCCTCGACTTTGAGTCGCTCGAGCGTGAGGATCTCGCCGATCAGCATGTTCAGGCGCTCGGCCTCGAGCTCGATACGATCAAACTCCGGTTGCGAACGATCATCGGATCTCTGCCGCGCCAGGCCCAAGGCCACCTGTAAGCGAGCGAGCGGTGACCTCAGCTCGTGTGATACGTCGCGCAATAATCGCTGTTGGCTCGATAACAAGCTCTCAAGGCGCTCGGTCATGCGATCGAAGTCGCGCGCCAACCCTGCAATCTCATCGCGCCGGCCGCCCAGGTTCGGCCTAACGCGAACGTTGAAATTGCCGCCCGCCACCTCGCCGGCCGCCGTGCGCAATCGGCTCACCGGCCGCGTCACATAGCGAGCTAACCACAGACAGACCAGGCCGCTGACGATGATCGCAATGCCCAGGCGCAGGCCAACGGCCTTCGGGTCGCGTCGGATGGCAAAAAACGTTATCGGCGCTTCCGGCAGGGTGGCGATCAGCGCATGGTCCGTGCCTCCCACCTGACGCAATGGTCGAACGAGGAACGTAGCTTGGTCGCGCGCGCCGCCAGTGACGATGGTTTGCGCCATCTTCCCGATTGATTCCGGCAACGGCCGGCCCAAGAGGTCGCGGCCCGCGCGGTCTACCAGGAATATCCGCAGCGATGTCTTGCTTTCGAGGGCTCTTAACTTCTGAGTCACCACCTTGACGTCGCTTCCTGCGACTTCCGACTCGAATCGTTCTAACGCCGCAACGGCGCGGCCCGTCTGCAAGACTTGCCCTGGCGGTGTGCCTTCCAGCTGCGTTGCGGTCCACGCGATGGCCACGGCGAGGATAATCATCGCCAGCCAGAACCACGCAAAGATTTTCCAGTACAGGTGGCGCATAGGCTCATCGCGCTTCGTCGGGTTCGAGTTCCGGGGTGGGGCGCACGTACAGATATCCGATCCCGCGCACCGTCTTGATGCGCGACGCACCGCCGGCGCCGCGACCGAGCTTCTTGCGAAGATGGCTGACATGCATATCCACACTGCGGTCATAACGCGTCAGCGGCCGTGCAAGTGCGAGTTCCGTAAGGGTTTGTTTCGAAACCACCTGGCCTGCGTGACGCAACAAGGCCTCGAACACATTGAACTCCGTGCTGGTTAGATTGATTATGGTATTACCGCGCAGCACCGTACGATCGCCGGTGCGCAGCTCGACGTCCCCGACTTTGAGAACATCGGGTGGTGTCGCCGTGCCGATTTCGCGGGTCGACGATTCGGAGCGCCTCAGGATAGCGCGTATACGCGCGACCAGCTCGCGCGGGTTGCACGGTTTGGCCAGGTAATCGTCCGCGCCCATCTCCAGGCCTACAATGCGATCCACATCGTCGCCTTTGGCCGTGAGCATGAGCACAGGCGCACGTGATGTCTGGCGCAGCTCCCGCAGGACGTCAAAGCCGTTAAGCCCCGGCATCATGACGTCGAGTATCATGAGCTCGTAAGCCCCCGAGTCTGACTGCTCGACTGCGGTGTTACCGTCATGCACGGCGTCGACTTCAAACCCTTGGCCCGCCAGGTAATCGGTCAGCAGTTTGCAAAGCTCAACGTCGTCGTCCGCTAGCAATAACCGGGTCATCTTTGAGTCTCGATAGGGTCTGGCCGGGATGTAGAAGGGCGCAACTGGATCCATTCTGCCACAGCGCCTGTATGCGGATTCAAGTGAGCGTCAGCTGGGACGCGCATCTTTACAAACATTTACACAACCTTGCATCTTCTTACCCATTCGCTCGCCAAGTTTGCGCCGCGCTACCGTAGGCTACGGGTTGCAGAGACGAGATGCGTTCTACGTCAACTGGCGAGGAGGCGATCATGAAAAAACTGGTAGCCATCGTACTGATCTGGACGGCGGTCGTTTTGTTAGGCGTAGGCGGCACCCACCTGCTTGCCGGCGAGCAGCCGTTTTTCCAAGCGGCTCGCAGCACGCTGGCGCAGCCATCGGCGTTTGCGGGTATGCCGTATCGCATGTTCCAACTGGCGCAGGAGTTGGGGCTGAGCGAGGCGCAGCGCCAGGCCATCTATGACGTTATCGACGGTGTCCTGCCACGGGCGCGCGAACAGCTGTTTACACTCTTCAGCAATCATGAGCAGCTGCGCAGCATGACCAAGGAAGGCAAATTCGAGGAGGACGAAGTACGCGGTGTGGCGGATGCGCAGGCAGCCATCATTGCCGATCTCATCATCGTTGCGATCAAAGCCAAGCATGAGGTCTACGGCATCCTTACCGCACAGCAGCGCACGCTGCTTGAGCAGCGCCTGGATAGCCTGCGGGGTGGGTACGCAGGCGGTATGCATTGGCCCTACCGTATGTTCAAGATCGCCCAGGATCTTGGCATTACGGCCCAGCAGCGCCAGCAGATTTACGGGCTGATCGACCAAATCCGTCCTCAGGTGCGTGAGTACGTCTACACGCTTTTTGTTAACCATGAGCGCTTACGTGCGGCGACCAGGGACCACTTTGATGAGGCAGAGGTGCGCGCGATTGCCGATGCGCAGGGCGCCATCATCAGTGATCTGATTGTTCTGGCCATGAGAGCGAAGGCAGGCATCTATGCTATTTTGACGCCCGAACAACGCACGCAGCTGGATCAGCATTTGGCGCAAATGTTTGGCGCGCGAGCAGCGCCCAGGTAGCGGCACGATCCTTTCCCCTTGTCACTTGTGCCTCACAGCTTGGCGGATCGGTTCATGGAGAAGGACCGAGGAGGGACAAGGTGCGGCGCGACTGATCCGTACGGCACCGAGAATCACACCCGCGCCAAAGGCGGCTGCCCAAGCCAAGGCTTTGGCAACGACGTCAGCGAAGATTGACATGCAGGCGTGGCCCCCGGGTGCTGGACCTAAAGAAACGTACTGCATTAGCCACCTGATGCCCCTGGCTTAGTGTGCCAAAGTCTTGTCCCGCGGCGACACGGAACCCCCCAGCGGCGGGTGGCCTTTGCCGGGAAGGAGCTGCTCAAGTGAAGCCAGTTCGGTACGCCCGGTGTTGACTTGCATTTGCGACAGGGCTAATCGGCCCATTCGCCGCGCTGATGGGGTGAGCAGTCGCACCCTTCAGGAGCGGGAACAGGGTCGACGTAAGCCTAGAGGTCCAGCCAACTCCCTTCTACGGATCGCAGAGCGACACCCTGAGGCTTTGTTCCGTTAAAAGGCTACTTAGTCTTCGGTGGAAATCGTTCCAGAATTTTCTGGACCGCTTTGTTAATCCTCTTTTCGCTCTTCTCCGGGGTAGTGGAACGTCTCTCGGCCTCTGCAGAGCTCGCCTGGGCCTGTGGTTACCCATTGAGCGGAGAACTGTCCTGATAAGCCAGCTGGACCAAACTGACAAACATACGCTATGATCGCAGCAAGAAAAAGCGATAGTCATAACGCTAATAAAAAATAATCGCGGTTCTCTTCATTGCACCCTTGATGCCTGTCTTCCGTGGGGCGGCGAACCATAACAAGTGAAGCAAGAATCAGTGCTCCGTCCGCGAAAACGGATCGCCGCATGAGCGCGCGCCACTTTTCCGTTGCGGCCACGATTGTGTTCCTGCTCGGCGGCACGGCCTCTCAAGCGCTGGCCCAGCCGAGGGAGGCCGAAGATTTCATCAACTATGCCTACGCGACGTGGTTCGGGACGGGTGTGTATAGTGTGGGGGATCGTGATATCACGATCCTGCGGGCGCCGATCTCCATCCCGATCCGCAAGCCCGTGCCCGAGGAGAAGAAATGGGGCTGGCGCCTAATGCTGCCCGTCACCCTTGGTCGTCACGAGTTCGACTTTGACTTCGGAGATATCGAGGACCTGGAGACCATCACTTTCGTTCCTGGTGTCGAGTTCCAGGTGCCGATCCGTGAAAACTGGCAGCTCAAGCCGTTTGTACAGGCCGGCGTCGGCAACGACTTCTCGGGGGGCGAGTTTTCAGTCATCTACGGCACCGGTCTTAAGAGCCTCGTCACCTTTCCCTGGAAGAAGTTTATCTTCGGCGTTGGCAACCAGCTGCTCTTTGCCGGACAGACGATCCCGGATGGCAATAACAGCAAGGGTTTTGCGATGTTTGAGGCCGGCTTGGATGTGCTGCTGCCGGGGTCCTTTAAGCTCGGGCGCCGCCGGGTGAATACCAGTGTATTCGGTATTCTTTCCTGGTTTACGAACGAAGTCGACTTCTTGGAACCGGGGCCCATAGAGATCGAGGTATCGCGGATAACGCAGGTGGGGGTTTCGTTCGGCACAGAACGGGAATTTTCTTTCTGGAAGGTCAAGATTCCGAGACTTGGAGTGACCTACATGGACGGCGATAAGGGTTTCAAGGGCATACGCGTCAACGTCGGATTTCCTTTCTAGCTCAGCAGCGGGTTGAGAACTCAGCATCCGGACTCGTAAAGTTTTCCATGACGCGAGACCAACGGACCGGAGACGTTCTCGTCCACGACTACGTTATCGCATTTGCCCCGCCGGGTGCGTTATACATTCGCGGGTGAAAGCAGATGCCCACGCGACTTCGCGTTGAAACTCTTGACGAAAGCCCTGGCCAAGGAACAAGAAGAAAGTGTCACCACCACAAATCTGCAGTAGGCTGATTAGTGTCTGGCGTGGTTTTGCGAATGCCCCTACATGGCGAAGAAACCGAACTGTTCGACCTGTTGTTGG
>JBHIDJ010000105.1:0-10631 GCA_046760105.1 Acidiferrobacterales bacterium
GCTTGTGCCGGAGATCGCACAAGAACCGGATTACGATAAGGCTATTGCGGCATTGGGATGATCACGATAGAGCATTCTTTGAATGGTGATGCCTACGGCGACGATGTACTAACGGGCTTGCAGCGCTTCGCTGTCCTGCTCCGCTTGCAAGCCCAGGGTTTGCCATCCGTGGCAAACCCGCTCGGCGGGACGACAGTCCACTGGACTGTCATCTTTTTCCGCCTCGCCCGCCCCCGTACGACCCCCCTCCCAAACCCTCCCCCAGTGGGGGAGGGATAGGGTGGGGGTGGCTCGGCTTGACTAAGGGGCCGAAAGGCAACTGCATATGCTGATATTTGAACTCTCACAATCGGGACGGTGCAATCGAGCCCAGGCGCCGGTTGAAAAAGCTGAGGTAAAAGATATTCCGGAGAAGTTTCGTCGGCGGACGCGGCCGTTATTACCGGAGGTATCGGAGCTGCAGGCGGTGCGGCATTACACACGCCTCTCACAAAAGAACTTTTCGATTGACACCCAGTTCTATCCACTGGGTTCTTGCACGATGAAGTACAATCCGCGCGGGTGCAATCGCCTTGCTATGCTGCCGCAGTTCTTGGGGCGACACCCGTACGCACCGGAAACGACCGGTCAAGGTTTCCTCACGTGCCTCTACGAGCTGCAGGAGATGTTGAAAGAGATCACCGGGATGGCCGCGATCTCGTTGACACCACTGGCCGGCGCGCAAGGCGAGTTCACAGGCGTTGCGATGATTCGCGCCTATCACGAATCACGTGGTGATACAAAGCGGGCCGAGATCTTAGTGCCCGATGCAGCGCACGGAACCAACCCGGCAACAGGCACGATGTGTGGTTACCGTGTGCGCGAGATTCCCACTGATCGCGAGGGCGACGTGGATTTGGGGGCGTTAAAAGCCGCGGTCGGACCAGAGACGGCCGGCTTGATGTTGACGAATCCCTCCACCCTGGGCGTGTTCGAGCGGCGTATCGCTGAGATCGCCAAGGTCGTGCACGAGGCGGGTGGTCTGTTGTATTACGACGGCGCCAATCTGAATGCCATTCTGGGCAAGGTTAAGCCAGGGGACATGGGTTTTGACGTTATTCACTTGAACCTGCACAAGACGTTCTCCACCCCGCACGGTGGAGGTGGTCCTGGCGCCGGCCCGGTGGGCGCGAACGAGCAGCTGCGACCCTTCTTGCCCGTACCCATGGTGGCGGAGGAACGAGGGGAATATCGCCTTGTCACGGAGAAATCCTGTCCCGAGTCTATCGGGCGGCTGTCGGCCTTTATGGGTAATGCTGGTGTACTACTGCGGGCCTATGTCTATGCTCGTTTGCTTGGGCGCGAAGGCATGGAGCGCGTCGCCGAGTTCGCGACCCTCAATGCCAACTACATGATGGCGCAACTGGCGAAAGCGGGCTTTGATATGGCATACCCGACACGCCGCGCGCCGCATGAGTTCATTTTGACGTTCAAGAAACTTAAGGAAAAAACAGGGGTCACGGCTATGGATGTCGCAAAGCGCCTGCTCGATATGGGCTATCATGCGCCGACGACCTACTTCCCGCTACTGGTGCCCGAGTGCTTCCTCATCGAACCGACGGAGAGCGAGACCAAAGAGGAATTGGACGGCTTCATTGCGGCTATGCAGGAAATCGCGCGCGAGGCGCAGAAAGACGCTGAGCATGTCAAGCACGCGCCCTACTCCACGCCCGTGCGACGTCTGGATGATGTAAAGGCAGCCAGGGAACTCGATTTGGCCTGGACGCCGCGAGGCTAGAGACATACTCGGCATTCAGCCGCTACGACACTCTTCAGCCACAGATTTTGGCTAGCAAGGTCGAGCCTGCGATAAGAATGGCAAAGCAGCGCCAGTAAAGAACGCGGCAATGGCGAGTCCACTAAAAGGTATTACCGATATAGCCCGTGTGATCCGTGCAGCCGGCTATTCGCTCGCGGGCCTGAAGGCGGCGGTGTCGCATGAGGCCGCGTTTCGTCAGGAGTTGGCGTTGGTCCTCATCCTTGCGCCGCTTGGCATCTGGCTGGGTCACACCGGGGTTGAGCGGGTGCTGTTGGTCGGCAGCCTCATCCTGGTGCTCGTGGTAGAACTTCTGAACTCTGCGGTGGAGGCTTTGGTGAACCGCATCGGTAGCGAACGGCACGAGCTTTCCCGCATGGCCAAGGACATGGGCTCGGCCGCAGTATTTCTGGCAATCGTCCTAGTAATCGTCGTTTGGATACTGATACTGGGACCGCGGCTGATACCTTAGCTACGAGTGGCAAGTGTGAAGTGGCAAGCAGCAAGTTCGAGATACGACGTTTTTAGTTTCCCCCCTTGCTACTTGAAACTTGCTACTCCGAAGCGGGTTGAGCTTCGCCTTGTTTCAGTTCGGCATCCAGTTCTGCAAGCTCCGTGATTGGTGCGGAACAGCTATGGCCTGAACAAACGTAGGCCGTGACAGCGGCTTTGGGCTCACGCTCGGCGAGGATGCCCGGCAACGCCTCGCCGTCGTCGGGGACTGCTACCGTCAGGCGCCGTGGCGCGTAGAATTGGTTACAACGCGCCAGCCACGACTGCATCGCCTCGGGACGCCCACGCAAGACAATGGTCTGGGTCGGGAATAGGTATTCCTCCACGGCCAGCAGTAGTGTGCCATGGGCCGACGGGGAGTGCGTGATGGAAGTATGCAATGCCTTCAAAGCGTGCGCTGCCGCATCCAAGTATTTCACTTCCCCAAGCAGATGGCCGACGCGCAAAAGCACATGTGCGGCCACGCCATTACCCGAGGGGACGGCGTCATCATGGGTCGGCATCGGGCGATACACCAATCTCTCGTGGTCATCGGGCGTGAAATAGAATCCACCCTGTTTCTTGTTTTCGAAGTGTTGCAGCACGGTTTCTGCCAGCGACACGATGAGCTCCAAATCCGCTGTGCGCCAGCGTGCTTGCAGCAGCTCGAGCACACCGTCCATTAGAAATACGTAATCATCAAGATAGGCCTTGAGATGCGCGCGACCGTCCTTGGCAGTAGCGAGCAGACGGCCATCGCGCCAGAGCTGGTCGCGGATAAAGTTGAGTGCACGCTCGGCTGAGGCAAGGAAATCCGAGCGTGCAAGCAACCGTCCTGCACGCGCCATGCCTTTGATCATCAAGCCATTCCAAGACGTAAGCACCTTTTCATCGCGACCCGGGCGTACGCGGCCTTCACGCGCTTCCCAGAGCTTTTGTTGTGCCCGTTTAAGCTGCTCGACCACTTGCTGTCGAGAAACGCCGAGGCTTTTCGCAATATCGTCGATGTCGGTGCTGACATTCAGGTGCCACTTTCCTTCGAAGTTGCCGTTTCCCTGCAAGCCATAACGTAACTCCAGCGCCGACCACTCCTCTGGCGACACCAATGCTTGCAGCTCCTCCCGGGTCCAGACATAGAATTTGCCTTCTTCGCCCTCCGAGTCAGCGTCGAGGGTCGAATAATAGCCACCGTCCGACGATTGCATTTCTCGCATGACCCATTCGGCGGTCTCCGAGGCGACGCGTTTGAAAACCGGATCGCCCGTTGCCACGACGGCATCCGCGTAGAGCGATAACAGCTGGGCATTATCGTAGAGCATCTTTTCGAAGTGCGGGATCCTCCACGCTTCGTCCACTGAATAGCGGCAAAACCCGCCACCGAGTTGGTCGTAGATCCCCCCCGATGCCATGGCATGCAACGTGTACGCGGCAATGTGCAATGCTTGCTTGTCCGCCCCATTGTTGATAACGCTGTGCGCCCAGTACCGGAGGCAGCGATCCATCGAACTGGGATGGGGAAACTTCGGCGCTCCGCCGAAACCACCATACCGTGGATCAAACTGCTGCTTGAGTTCCGCGTACGCTCGGTTGAGCACATCCGGTGTTATGTGTACTCCGTAGGCGGCTGCGGCGGGGTGAATGCGTGTAAAGATGTCGCGCAGTGACACCGTCTGCTGGTCAAGCGCATCGCGGTTTTCGCGGTAGAATGTCTCGACGCGCCGGAGGACATCCGCAAAAGCGGGCAGCCCGTGTTTTGGTTCCTTCGGAAAATAGGTACCGCCAAAAAACGGCATGTGGTCCTCAGGCCGCAGGAACATCGTCAAGGGCCAGCCGCCCGGGCGTTGCACCAGGATCTGGTGCGCGGTTTGGTAGATCTTATCTAGGTCTGGTCGTTCCTCCCGGTCGACTTTGATGCACACGAACTTCTCATTCATAACTTTGGCGACTTGCTCATCTTCGAAAGATTCGTGCTCCATGACGTGGCACCAGTGGCAGGCAGAGTAGCCAATAGAAAGCAGTATCGGCTTGCCCTTGTCCCGCGCCCGCGCAAGCGCCTCCTCGTTCCACGGATACCAGTCGACCGGGTTATGCGCGTGCTGCAGAAGATAAGGGCTGGTCTCATTGATGAGACGATTCGTATGACCGGTATCGGACATGATGCAGTGCGGGTTTTCCAGCGAGAACCATCCAACTATAACGAATCCCCGAAGGTTTGTCTTAGCCGAACGCCTTCCCTGGGGCTTTGACAACATAGTCACGTCTGCGGCTCACACTCTGAAGGTTTAGGCTGCTACTATTATCTGGAATATCATCTTTGGAAATCCCGGTAGTAGCCGGCCCAACCGCCGTGCCCGTGCGGTACGGATATCCTGGAAACCATTGGCGAAGTTTTGGAGCAAAGTAAAGCGTAAGCCCACCGGGCGCCGAAAACGCCAGTCGGCCCGTAAGCGTACTTCTGGCATCGACGCGATTGAGGACCTGGTTGTCGAGGAAATCGAGGTCAGCGCCATAACCGCGCCGCGCACCGGCCCCAAGCGCAGGAAACAAGGCGAGTCGGATCGGCTGACGGCTGTGAAGCTAGCAGCGGCCTGGGTTGGTCTCTGGATGCTGCCGGTGCTGGCTGCGCTGTTTGCACGTTCGCCTTGGCCGGTCGACGAGACGCGCACCCTCGCTGTCGCGTGGGAAATGTGGTTGCGTGGCAATGCGCTGGTCCCCTACTTGAACGGTGATGTATACCCGCAGCCGCCGCTGATGTTTTTGCTGATCAATCTGGGCTGGGGTGTTTTTGGTGTCAACGAGTGGTGGCCACGGCTCGTGCCCGCGTTGTTCGGTCTCGCCAATCTGTTCTTGATCGCACAGTTGGCGCGGTACTTGTGGCCGCGACAGGTGAATATCGCGCGCTACGCACCGTTGCTGATGCTAGGGATGCTGTTCTGGGCGTTCTATTTGACTTTATCCCTCGGTGACATGCTTCTTGTGTTTTTCACGCTCTTGGGTGCACTCGCCATTTATCAAATGAGACGAAGGAAGCGTGGGTATGGCTGGATCTTGCTCGGGCTGGTGTTAGGCATCGCCCCGCTCGCGAGCGGTCTCGGGATCTTTCTTTATCTTGCCCCGCTCGCCCTGACCGCACCGCTGTGGGCCAATAGTAAGCACCCGTTTAGATGGGGTCGCTGGTATGGGGCTGTGGGTAAAGCGTTTGTGGGGGCCGGCGGGTTTATCGCGGTGTGGGCATTCGCGCTCTCAACCCAAACGGGTCCTGACTATGTTGACGCGCTGCTCGCAGCGCCACTGCCCGGTCCAGCACTGGCCCTCTTTTCGGTCGAGCGACCTTGGTGGTGGTATCTCGCGATGCTGGCCGTAGTGACCCTACCCTGGTCAATTTTTCCGCTGATATGGATGCGCCTGTGGCATATCCGGCGCGAAAAAATGGATAGCGGCCTGGCTTTTTGTTTGTTTTGGGCATGGCCTGTGATCATCATCTTGTCGCTGCTTAGCATTAGACAACCCCAGTTTCTGTTACCACTCCTGCCGGCGTTCGCGTTAGGCATGGCATACTTGTTGCTAGACGACGACCTGATTAGCCATGGACAGGACAGTATTTGGTCAAGCATGGCGTTTCCGCTTATCCTGCTGGGTGGTTTGCTTGCGGCGGTACCGGGACTACCGCGGGTGGAGGCACTTCCGGCGATGCTCTGGGAACAGCGCAGCTTTTTTATCGGTATCGCAGTCGCGGGCGTCGGCGTGTTGCTAGCTTGGTTACCCGTCCAAGACGTCAGGCAGCGCATTACCAATATCGCCGCCGGCGGTGTGGCGTTGCTCGTACTCGCTATCCTTGGCATTGGGTCGCAGTTCGATAAGCTATATGAAACAAACGATCTGGCGTATTACCTTGCCGATGCCGAGCGACAGCAGCGCCCGGTCGCACATGTCGGGCCCTATCATGGCCAATTTCACTTTGCTGGGCGGTTGCGGAAACCGCTTGACGTTATAGCTGCCAAGGACGTATACGACTGGTCCGCCAGCCATCCCCAAGGCCTGATCATTACCTACACGGGTGAGTGGCAACCGCATGCCGCCGCTACAAAGCCGGCGTTTGAAGCAGCGTACCGGGATCAAAGGATTCGAATCTGGAAGACCAGCACGATCACCGCGGGCGCATGAAGCCGCGCGTCACGACATAATGTTATTCGCACCCGATATTGACCCTGTTGCCATTCGCCTCGGCCCACTGGCGATACACTGGTACGGCATTATGTACATCATCGGCTTCGTGGGCGGTTGGTGGCTCGGCGTGCAACGCGCAGGCCAGGGGACCAGATGGCAGAAGCATGAAGTCTCGGATCTGCTTGTCTATGTGGCCTTAGGCATCATTCTCGGTGGACGCTTGGGTTACATCGTCTTCTATAACCTAGGCCACTATCTCGCGAACCCTCTAGAGGTGCTCAAGATATGGCAGGGTGGTATGTCGTTTCATGGCGGCCTGCTTGGCGTGCTGGTGGCGATGTGGTTGTATGCCCGCAAGACGCAGCGCCCATGGCTCGCGGTCACCGATTTTATCGCACCACTAGTACCGATCGGCCTTGGTGCTGGCCGCATTGGGAACTTTATTAACCATGAGCTTTGGGGTCGGGTGACCGATCTGCCCTGGGGTATGGTGTTTCGCGATGCGGGAGTGCAACCACGCCATCCTTCGCAGCTTTACGAGTTTGTGCTTGAAGGCGTGGTCCTGTTCGTTATCCTGTGGCTTTATTCTTCCAAGCGACGTCCGATCGGCGCGGTGTCGGGGCTGTTTCTGCTCTGTTACGGGATGTTTCGTTTCCTGGTCGAGCTTGTGCGCGAGCCCGACGCGCACGTCGGGTACCTGGCCTTTGACTGGGTGACCATGGGCCATCTTCTGAGTTTACCCATGATAATCTTGGGGGCGTGGATGGTTACGTGGGCACACAAGAAAGCGGCTGGCTGAGGGTACCTGTCAACGTGCCAGCGATAGTTGGCGATTCCGAAGCCTGGCGTATTGAAGAGCTTTTGGTCAGGCCCGGCAACGCCGCTGTGCCGCCTCGGTTCCGTCGGAGTGCTTCCCTATACTGCAGCCTATGGGTAGTAAATATCGACTGCACCTAACGGGTGTTACGCTATTGGCGTCGCTGCTATGTGCCGCTGCCGGCTTACCCGTACACGGTGTATCGGCGAATCTAGAACAACAAAGGCGTGACTACGCAGCCGCCGTGCAGGCGCTGAGAGCCGGTGATCTAGATGAGTTTCGCCAACTGTACGGACGTCTTGACGGTTATATCCTTCAGGGTTACCTGCAGTACGATTTTCTGCAAGATCGCATCGCTACGACACCAGCGGAAACGATTCGACACTTTCTGCGGGATAATCGACACGCGCCCATAAGCGCGCAGCTGCGCGCTAAGTGGTTGTATCACCTGGCGGCGGAGGGTGATTGGGAAACCTTTATCAACGAATACCGACATAGCGACGACGATCCTGAGCTACAGTGCTATCGGCTGCGATATCTGTTAAGCGCAGGCGATGAGGCAATGGATCTTAGCGACGAAATCAGACGCGTTTGGCTCAGCGACAAGCGCTTACCGGCGGCCTGTAACGATGTATTCCGCGGCTGGCACGAAGCCGGCTACCTCACCGAAGAGTTGATATGGACGCGCATTCAGCGTCTGATGGAACGTGGCCGGCTAAGTCTTGTGCGCGAGCTCGCCGACTATTACTTGGACGCCGATGAAAGGATGTGGGTGCGGCGTTGGCACGATATGCACAGAGACCCGGGGCGGCGCCTCGAAAAGCAGCGCTACGCTGTCGACACGCCACGAGCGAGGACGATTGTCAAATATGGGATATGGCGGCTGGCCAATCGCGACGCTGCCAGCGCGATGGCGCAGTGGCAGCGGCTCAAGCAGAAGTACCCGTCGCTTGCCGAGGACGACGATTACATCTTGCGGAGACTTGGCATCCTGGCGGCGCAGCGCCATCTCCCCATCGCCCTAGAATGGTTATCGGCGGTCTCCAACGCCGACCATGACCCCGTACTGCGCCTATGGCGCCTGCGATCGGCGTTGCGCGCCGGCGAATGGCAGCTCGCCAAACGGGTTGTCGCAACGCTCACCGAGGACGAACAGTCAGATCGATTCTGGTGGTATTGGGCTGCGCGCATCGTGGAGCAAACGAACGAGGCCAAGAAGGCACGCTATTTGTTCGCGTGGCTGGCGACAGAACGTCATTACTACGGGTTTCTGGCGGCAGACCGAATAGGCGTGGACTATGAGATGCAACATAAGCCGGTAACGGTGAATCCTGAAAGGGTCGATGACATGCTGGCCCGATCCGGTATACAGGCAGCACGCGAGCTGTATGCCATTGGTGACGCGGTGGCCGCACGGCGGCAGTGGGGTTGGGCGATACGGGGGATGACCAAGCACGAGCTTCAGGCAGCTGCGCTCGTCGCTAGAGACTGGGGCTGGCATGATCGGGCGATTTACACGTTGAGCAGAAGTGGTTACCGGAATGATCTCGATGTACGCTTTCCGGTGCTTTACCGGGATTTGGTGGAATCTAATGCCGAGCGCCATGGTCTCGACCCCAGCTGGATCTATGGGGTGCTGCGGCAAGAAAGTGCGTTTGTCGTCGATGCCCGCTCTTCCGCGGGCGCCTTGGGCTTGATGCAACTCATGCCGCGAGTAGGGCGGCTCACCGGCCGGCAACTGAAGCTCAAGATCATGAGCAGCCAAGCGATTCTCGATGTCGAGAACAACCTCAGGCTTGGGACCGCGTTTCTGAAGAATATGCTCAGGCGGTACGATGGGCATCAGATGCTGGCGACCGCGGCGTACAACGCGGGACCGAACCGCGTGCGCAGCTGGTTACCCCAGGATATGGCCATCGATGCGGACGTATGGGTGGAGACCATTCCCTACGACGAAACCCGCGATTACGTCAAAAATGTTATGGCCTATACGGCGGTCTACGATCACCGCCTGAAGCGTGAACCGATCCGGCTTTGTCAGCGCATGCCCGCCGTCGCCCCACTGACGATTGACAGCGTTGACGACAACGTTTGCTCGCAGCTCGTACGCCAAAGCGGTACTCTAAGTCCAGCCGACGAAACACCGCCGGAAAGTTCTTAGGCCGGCACGACTTTGTCTGGACGCCGGCTAAGGCGAAGACTGGTATCCACACTGTGCGGATCTCGACAGCCCGTATGCATGGCGCTTGACTTGCTAAGCAACCGTTTGTACAAAACACGCAAGACTACTCATGGCAGTTAGGACATAAGAACACCTACAGAGAGCCTCGGAGCCAGCACTCGGATGGCGCAGCTAACAATCTGTCTCCTCGGTGGCACCGGATTTGTGGGACGCAGTCTCGCCCGGCACCTCGTCGAGCTCGGCCATGTGGTACGCATTATCACCCGTCGGCGCGAGCGCAAGAAACGCGGTTTACTCGTCCTGCCGACGCTCTCTATGGTTGAAGGAGATGTGCACAACCCCGCTGTGTTACGCCAGCAATTCCAAGGCACGGATGTCGTCGTCAATTTAATCGGTGTCCTGAACGCAAGCGGACGCAGGGGGCAGGGATTCGAGCGCGTACACGTGGAATTGCCCCGCAAGATTGTCGACGCTTGTCGCGAGGTGGGTGTCCCCAGGCTGTTGCATATGAGCGGGCTGCATGCCGCTATGGATGCCCCGAGCTACTACTTACGCACCAAGGCCAGGGGCGAGGAAGTGGTGCACAGCGTAGAGACCACCAATTTTCACGTCACCAGTTTCCGACCCTCGGTCATCTTTGGACCGGACGACAGTTTTATCAATCGGTTCGCCAGCCTTCTGCGCTTGTCGCCGTTTGTGTTTCCGCTCGCCTGTCCGGAGGCAAGGCTTCAGCCGGTGTACGTGCAGGATGTAGTCACCGCATTCGTCCATGCGCTGGCCGATCATCATACCTTTGGCCAACGCTATGATCTTTGCGGACCCAAGGTTTACACGCTGCGCGAACTGGTAGCTTATGTCGCCGAGCTTCTTGAGTTGCGGCGGAAGATTATCGGTCTCAACGATTGGGCATCGAGAATGCAAGCCACCTTCCTTCAATTCGTGCCCGGTAAGCCTTTCTCTCTCGATAATTACCGCTCGCTACAGGTCGACAGCGTGTGCGACAAGGGTTTCCCACCTATCTTCGAGATCGAGCCTGAGACGCTCGAGAGTATCGTCCCCACCTATCTTGTAAACAGGCCTTCACGTAGCGATAAATATTCCGGGTTGCGGCAGCTCGCGCGCCGCGAATAGAGTCCTAACGTGCTTGAAGTAAGCCGAAGCAGTCGTGCTTCCACCGC
>JBHIDJ010000106.1:0-10471 GCA_046760105.1 Acidiferrobacterales bacterium
ATGTGGAAGTACAGTAGCGGCAAACTGGCAGACGTGCGGCGTCGGACCCCGTCTTGACCAGACGCTTATAAGAATTCACTGAGGGACAGGTCGTCGCGACGACCGCCGGAGCATGCTGCAGGACGCCCGCCATAAACTGATAACCCAGCTTGGACAACCGGCAGTTACGCTTGTCGGACGGGTCGTCAAACAAGTTCTCACCCGTCTCGACCGACGCCAGCGACATATTAAAGTGGGCACCGCTGCCGGTTCGGTCCGAGTAGGGTTTGGGCATGAACGTAGCCTCAAACCCGCGTCGGCGGGCGAGCTCCTTGGCCATCAAGCGCCACAACACGTAGCGGTCGGCCATAGTCAAGGCGTCTGCGTAGGCGAAGTCGAACTCGAATTGGCTATTGGCGTCCTCATGGTCAAACGAATGCACAGCCCAACCTAACTGGTCCATATGCCTGGCCATTTCATCCAGCCAGTCCAAGTTTTCAAGCAGTCCAACAACGTCATAGGCCGCTTTGGCGAGCACATCCTTTGGGTTGGCGGGAAAGACCTGATCATCCTCGCGCCGAACGAGAAAGATTTCGCATTCGACGCCGAGATTAAACCTGAACCCCATCTGGGCCGCGCGTTCCAGCTGGCGGCACAGCACCGTACGTGAGCACATGGGCCATGGCTCATTGTGATACTTCAGGTTGCCCGGCGCCCACGCGACCTCAGCACGCCAAGGGAGAATGGTGACCGCCGCCTGGTCGGGATGAATGGCCAGCTCGTCGTCCTGCGGACCCTGACCGAGCCCATCGAGCGCCGCGCCCGTGAATAACTCCGAGCCGCGCATCATGCGGTCGAAATGATGGACCGGGACGGTCTTGGCCTTCGGAATCCCGTGGACATCGACATACGAGGCCAGGCAATACCTGACGCCCTTGTCGCGCAGGCTCTCCTCGGACTCGTAGGCTTTACCCTCACGGTTAGCGGTGGTTAGCAGGGTGCTTGGCTTTGCCATAGCGAGGCTCCCGTTTTGTCTTTGTTTTAAACTATCTTGCCTGATCTTAATTAATTGTACAATTAATTGTTAGCTGGCGGTCAGCCGCTTCTGATTCACGCTTTTAACATTACTCCTTGATTTAACGTAACTTTATGAACTGGTGGGTGGCGCCCGCAGCTGGCCGGTGGTCCCGGCCTCGGTATCGGTCGATTCCGCGACACCGAGGTATTGCCACAGGAGATCTCTGAGATCGGCGATCGCGGCCTTAAGGTCGAAATCGGGACGGATCATCGCCGCCACCATGATGCCATCCAGGTGGGTCGACACGAACAAAGCGAGAGAGTCGGGATCGACGCGCTTGAAGGTACCATGGGCCATACCGCGGCGGATACTGTCGGAGAGGATGCCGCACTCTTCGTCATAGAACTGCTTGATCAGACGGTCGACGGAGGGAAAGTTGATGCGGGAGCCCGAGTAGTCGAGCATGATCTTGACGAGCTTGCGGATAGGCTCGGACAGTTGCAGGTTGTTGTAGAACCAGTCGTTGATAAGATCGATCGGGTCGTCGTGTCTTTCACGCAGACTCTGATAATTGTCGAGCGCTTGGACAACCGCGTTTTCGATCGTCGCGCGAAGGAGATCCTCTTTGCTTTCGAAGTAATAATAAATGAGCGCCGTGTTCACGCCGATGGCGTGTGCGATGTCTTTTATGGTAACCGACGCAAAATCGCGTTCTGCAAACAAGTCCAACGCGGCGGACATCAGTTCGTCGGCCCGGTTGACCTGCTCGGTTGCGTGCTGCTTTCGAGTCTGAACGGTGCTGTCAGCCATAGGCCGTCCCCGTCTGGTGTTTCCGTGGGCAAGCGATTGTCATGACAATACTACCCTAAGGTGTTGTTCTGCAACATGGACACGCCCAGCGTTCCCCGGAGACCGACATCGTGCCGAGATCGAGAGAGTTCGGCTCTTGCACGGCCGGTGTCGGCCCCGCAAACTAGCCTCAAGCGATCTTCGTGGGCCTGCGCTCGGTCGAGGGGGGTGTCTCGTGAATAAACCAGTGAGAGAGCAAGCGAATACTACTGCATTCGAGCGCCTGTGCGCGGCCGATCCCGTGCTGAAGGACGTATTGCCGGCGAGCGACGTGCTCCCGGGGATGACACGAGAGACCATTCTTACCTCAGGTCCGCCCATGGAGTGGAGCGAGTATACGGGCGGACAGCGCGACGCGGTTATCGGCGGTGTTTTGTTCGAAGGGCTGGCGCGCGACCGGGATGAGGCCGAGGGAAAGCTCGCGAGCGGCGAGATTCGGGTGGACGGTTGCCATGATCACGGCGCCATTGGCTCGCTCGCCGGAATCTATACGGCATCCATGCCTGTCTTCGTGGTGGAAAATGCTGCCTTCGGCAACACGGCTTACTGCAATATGTATGAGGGCACGAATCCGAGACGGCTGAACTATGGGGTCTACGACGCAGGGGTGCGTGACCGCCTGCTGTTCATCCAGGACGTGGTGGCGCCGGTGATTGCAGAGGCGATTCGCCGGAGCGGTGGCATCTCGTTGAAACCCATCATGCGACGGGCGTTGCACATGGGTGATGAGTTACACAGTAGAAATACGGCCGCGTCGCTACTGTTTTCACGCGAATTATTTCCTCACCTGCTCGACCTCGTCGCCACGCAGAAGAAATCGGTCGAATCGACCCTGCAAGCCGTGACCGAGGACCATTACTTCTTTCTCCGGTTATCCATGGCGGCCGCCAAGGCAACAGCCGATGGCGCGCATGGAATCGAGGGTTCAAGCGTGGTGACGGCAATGGCCTTTAATTGTCGCAACTTCGCTGTTCGAGTAGGCGGACTGGGCGATGAATGGTTCAAGGGACCGCACGCAACCGTGCAAGCAAAACTCTTTGAAGGCCACACCGAGGATGAAATCACCTGGATGGGTGGGGAAAGCATTATCGCGGAAACGATTGGTCTCGGCGGTTTCGCGCAAGCCGCGGCATTTCCCCTGCAACAGTACCAAGGCGGTTCACCCGACGCGATGGTAGAACGAAACTGCAAGATGTATGAGATTACAGTGGGCGAGAATCCGGATTTTCACATCCCTTATCTCGGTTACCGTGGTACCCCGACGGGCATCGATATCTTTCGTGTAGTTGATACCGGTATCCTGCCCGTCATGGATATTGGAGTTGCGGGGCGCGACGGTGGTCAGATCGGCGCGGGCGTGGTGCGAGCGCCGCTTGCCTGCTTTGAGGCAGCCAAGCAAGCATACCAAGCCCGGTATGGATAAATGCATTGCAGATAATGGAACGCGGTCTAATAGAGTCCAATGCTTGAGGGTCTGTGGTCCGTCGAAATCATGTCACCCTCCGGTGGATTGAACGCCGGTGTAATGGTTTTCCAACCGCGCCGCGTGTTTGGCGACTTCTTCGAAGACGGTCGGATTCTGGGTGGCGACAGAAATTACTTTTATTCGGGGACTTACACCGTCGAGAACTACGGGGTGACAGGGGACTTTGAGGTTGTTCACTACGCAGATGATACTCACCCGAGCTTTGGACCGGACAAAAAATTTCGAATGAAGATTTCGGGCAAACTGGACAGACATGTAAATCGGGACGTTCTACAGTTTTCCGGCTATCGGGTGGATACGCCCGATGACCAGTTATCCTTAAGATTGACCCGGCGCGTGTAAGCTTCTTAAGCGAAAGACAATTCCAGATTGTTTGATCCCGATGATCGGCGGCTGTACTACCGAAATATCTATCAGACTTTGACTAAGAAGTCTGATTCGGTATAAAGAACGGCGGTAAGGCGAAAACGCCAAGCCAATCCGCGATAACAATCATGGCTCGTGAGTTCATAGGCGGCCGAAGCGCTTTAGCTCACGTGACTTAAACACACCTTTGGAGCAGGACAATGCCAGATCCCAAGACAGGCGAATTTCGCGGTAGTCGCAACCTAAAACGCCTTAAGCGAATCTCCCAAAAGAAGCAAGAAGAAGAGATCAAGCGATCGCTTGAATTAGGGCTTGAGGCAGCCGAGTCAATCAATGACCGTACCATCTCTTTATTTAGCCGTGGCCATCAACCCGCGTTTGCCGGCATCAACACTTTTATGAAGGCACCCTACTGCGAGGACATTCGGAAGGTTGGCGACTATGAAGCCGCATTCGTCGGCATCCCGTTCGACACCGGTACCACCTACCGACCGGGCACGCGCTTCGGACCACAGGCCGTACGCCGCATATCGGCGCTGTACGACGGCTACTCCGTTGACGGCGCCGTCGACCTTTTCGAAGAGCTTGATTTTTGCGATGCAGGGGACGTGTTCGTAATCCCCGGTAATATTGAAAAGACCTTTGATCAGGTCTCTAAAGCAGTGTCACACGTGTATACGTCAGGCGCGTTTCCCATCCTTTGCGGTGGCGATCACAGTCTTGGCTATCCGAATGTCCGCGGGATCGCACCACACATCGATGGCAACGTCGGCATCATTCATATCGACCGCCATATCGACATGCAAGATATGGATATGGACGAGCGCATGCACACCACGCCTTGGTTCTGGACAACAAATGCACACGAAAGTGTGGAACTGCCCAGTTCCCACCGCGATCACAGCCACATGCACGATGTAGGGCTATCTAACTGCCCGCCAAAGAATCTGGTGCAGATGGGTATCGGGGGTTGGTACGGCTCGCGCCCGGGCTCCGAGGTTGCACGCGAGCGTGGATCGAGCGTGCTCACCATGACAGACGTTGAAGAGCTTGGAGCAAAGGGTGCGGCCGAGCGCGCGCTTGAGTTGGCCTGGAAAGACGCCAAAGCTGTTTACCTTTCGTTCGATATCGACTCCATCGATCCGGGGTTTGCACCGGGCACCGGTACGCCGGAGCCCGGCGGACTATTGCCACGCGAGGCGTTGGAAATCGTTCGCTTGATCGCACGAGAGGGTTTGTGCGGCATGGAGGTCGTCGAGGTGTCGCCACCCTACGATGTGAATGACAACACGTCACAGCTCGCGTGTCGGGTCATCCTGGATGTATTGGGCACGATGGTGGTCGAGGGGAAATTAGGACACCGATCGAAGGTCATGCAAGATCACGAATAAAATCCTCTTTATAAACGCAAAAAAACATACCGACATCGCGTAAAAGGAGGGAACAATGCAAGTCTTGGTTCTTCAACACTCGCCCGTCGATCATCTCGGCGTCTTTGGCGATTACTTCGAAGCCGACGGTGTCCGCTGCGACTCAATACACGTCCACGATGGAGAGAACATACCGCCGCTCGAGGGTTACGACATGCTGTGGATTATGGGGGGCCCGCAAGACACCTGGCAGGAGAACGAGTACCCCTGGCTCATTGAGGAGAAGCAACTCATTCGTGAAGCCGTGAACGACCACAGCTTGCCCGTGATGGGGTTTTGTCTCGGTGCACAAGTGCTGGCGGATGCACTCGACGGAGAGGTCGGGCGCATGGAAAAACCGGAGTTCGGCCTGTTCGACGTTGCCCTCACCGACGTAGGTAAAGCCGATCCGCTATTCGAAGGTATCGACCCTGTCTACAAAACCTTGCACTGGCACGGCGCCGAGGTAAAACGCTTACCGGCCGGCATGCCCATACTGGCCGAGACGCCGGATTGCAAGGTGCAGGCCTTTCGGGCCGCCCCCCGTGTCTACGGCATTCAGTGCCATATGGAATTGACCCCTGACACGGTAACCGAATGGGGGGCCTATGAGCCGTACTTGGACGGTCTCGTAGCGGTGCTCGGCGATAATGCCGTACCCCGCCTCGACGCGGAAGCGAAACAACACATGTCAGAATGCCACCGCATTGCCCGGCGCTTTTACGACAATTTCATGAGAATGGTCCGGCAGGTCAGGTAAGCATCGCCGGTTGCCGACAGCGCCCCCCATGAAAGCGTGACGCCGGCTATAGCGCCAGACGATAAAGCATGCCGACTACGGCGCTGCCGGCGAGGGTCGGCATGATCCCAGCGTTGAAACGAAACATCGCGACTAATGCACCGAGGGCAAGAACAAGTGAAGCCGGATCAAGTTCGCTCCAAACGGGAACAAATAATCTCGCCCCGAGCACGTGAACCTCGCCCAGTTCAGCAAAGATGACGTGGAGTGCAAACCAGACTGCGAGGTTAAAGACCACACCCACCACAGCCGCCGTGATGCTGGACAAGGCCGAGTTCAAGCTATGGTTGCCCCGCAGAATCTCGACATAAGGCGCACCAAGGAAAATCCAGAGAAAACAAGGTACGAACGTCACCCAAGTTGCGAGCAAAGCAGCCAGTGTCCCGGCTAGCATGGGCTCGAGCATACCGGGATCACGAAACGCGCCCATGAAGCCAACGAACTGCAAGACCATGATCAGCGGACCGGGTGTGGTTTCGGCCATGCCTAGACCGTCCAGCATCTCACCTGGCTGCAGCCACCCATAGACGTCCACCGCTTGCTGGGCGACATAGGCGAGTACGGCGTAGGCGCCGCCAAAGGTGACAACCGCCACTTTGCTGAAAAACAGTCCAATTTGAACGTAGATATCTGAAGGCCCGCGTATTGCTATAAGAACCAAGATCGGACCAAACCAGAGGGCAAGACAAAGCGCTGTAATGCGCACAGCACGGGCCAGCGACGGATAAGCATGGGCAGGCATACTGTCAGACAGGGCGGCATCGATAGTCGCGGCTTCGTCGTTCCGCGTCGGATCGCTGCGCCCTGCATTGATCCTGAAGACCTCAGGACGGAATCGCCCCCCCAAGTAGCCGACCAACGCGGCCGCGACGATGATGACTGGAAACGGAGCCTCGAAGAAAAAGATCGCGATGTATGCACTGGTGGCGATGGCGATCATCATCCGATTGTGCAGCACCCGCTTGCCGATGCGGTGCCCAGCATGGATCACGACAGCGAGCACGGCCGGTTTCAGCCCGAAGAACAGCGCCTGCACAAAAGACACATCGCTGAAACCGGCGTAAAGAACGCTCAGCACCAAAATGACGATGAAGCCGGGTAGAACAAATAGCGTGCCCGCTACGAGACCACCGATCGCGCGATGCAGTAGCCAGCCCATATAAGTAACGAGCTGTTGCGCCTCTGGTCCCGGAAGTAACATGCAATAGTTAAGCGCATGCAGAAACCGACTCTCGCTGATCCAGCGTTTCTCATCAACGAGAATACGGTGCATGACCGCAATCTGCCCCGCGGGGCCGCCGAAACTAAGGAGCGCGATCCGAAGCCATACGCGAAACGCCTCGGCAAATGATATGCCATGTTGTGTTTTGCTCACTGATCGCGCTTTACGTGCCGAGTTTTCCATGTGTGTGCGATCCGCGTCGTCAGATCAAGGCCGCGCGCTGCGAAAGTATTCGTACAGGTCATCGAACACTACCGAACCGCGAGATAAACGGGCATCGTCATCCTTGTTTGCCATCGCGAGACCCGTGATAAGCCGAGCAACGCCCGCCGCCTCCTCGCGCTCGAACTTGCCGTCCTTCAGATCGATATCATGCACGATTTCGGCGATGTGCCGCAGTGCGGGCTGATCCAGGTCGGCGCGCTCCAACAAAACTTCGAACGTGCAGCGATCACCTTCGTGCGTGAATTCCGCGTCGAACATGTCGAAACGCAGCTCTTCCGGTTGGGGTCGGTATCCCCGACTGCGGACAAACTTGAACCGTGCCTTGGGGTCGACAAAGCGCCGGATAAGCCAGGCACTGGCAATGCGGTCTATCTGAATACCTTCGCGAGTTACCCAGGTGCGGCCGACGAGATTCGTGGCAGCCTGCTCAGCAGTGTCGACGTCGCCTTTGCCGCCCTCCGCGATTCGCGCTTCGACATTCGCCATTAGGCCCGCCGTAGCCTCGCGATTGGGGGCACCGAAGAAATCGACGGCGCGGATCTGCGCGAACTGGCGGTCCAGCCGTCTTACTTGCATCGTTAACTCGGCGCGCCGATCGCTGGACAGGGAGCTATTGGCAGGCTCGGATTTGAGCAGGGCGTGAGCTTCGTCGGCCAGCTGCTGGTACTCAGCTTCGCGAGCGGCGTTAAACAAGGCCTGAATCTGCTCGTCGGTGAGACCGTCGACGAAGTTCGCCTCGCATATGGAGGCCTCCCCGCCGCCCTGCGTGATCTCGCGAACGAGCCACTGGAAATCCTCCTGGGTCTGCTCGGTCGAAGGGAGCGTGTACACCGAATTCTTGATGGCGACGGCGCCGAGGTTTTGTAGCCGACGCCAGATCTTCACGCGGAAATAGGCGGGCTTGGTGGGTAGCTGGTGAATGAGAAGCAACCAAACCATCGCGGTCTCACTGGATTTTGGACGTAATAATTGTATCTTTTAATATGATACAACTGTATCATATTCCGAGATCAAACAAAACAGCTGGAGGAGGACATCATGAACCGCAGCGTCACCCCGGCGGAGCTCCGCCGCTGGCTCGAAGAGGGCCGCGATTTACAGATCCTGGATGTGCGCAAAAAGACTGACTTCGAGGCAGACAACCACATGTTTGCTACTGCCAAATGGATGGACCCGGAGCGGGTGGCGGATTGGACTGCCGGGCTGTCTCAAAAAGCAACGATTGTTGTCTATTGCGTGCACGGACACGCCGTTAGCAACGGAGTCGTCGATGGGCTACGCGCCCGAGGGCTCAATGCGTGTCTCATAGAGGGTGGTATCGAGGGGTGGAAGGCAGCCGGGGGTTCTACTGTAAAGAAACAGCCTGGCGCGTAACATCTGTGTATCACTTGACTCCGTCATTGAGTAAATATCTATTGTGCTCGTTATCGCTGTAGACCCAGGACCACCGCATGCGGATTCTTGTCTTTCAGCACATCGCCGTTGAACACCCCGGAATCTTCCGCGATTTTCTGGCAACAGACGGGATCGAATGGGACGTCGTCGAGTTGGACAAGGGTGAACCGATCCCAGCGTTGGACGCCTATGATGCACTCTGGGTGATGGGTGGCCCGATGGATGTTTGGGAGGAGGACAAGTACCCGTGGCTCGTGGCCGAAAAAACGGCGATCCACGAAGCACTCACGGAACGCGCCCTGCCTTACCTTGGCGTCTGCCTGGGCCATCAGCTGTTAGCCGATGCTCTGGGTGGGAAGGTCCACGCCATGGAGGAACCCGAGATCGGCATTCTCGACGTTGAGCTTACAGCACAAGGGATACCTGACCCGTTGTTGGCTGGTCTGCCCAAAGTTGCCAAGGGTCTACAGTGGCACAGCGCTGAGGTAGTCGAGCCACCACCGGGTGCGGTGGTGCTTGCCCGTTCACCAGCCTGTGCCGTACAGGCGCTGCGCGTTGGCGAGAACGCATACGGGCTGCAATATCACCTGGAACTGACGGACGCGACCGTGCCAGGTTGGGCAGAGGTTCCCGCCTATGAACAGGCGCTCGAAGATACGCTCGGGCCTGGCGTCCTGCCGCGCTTCGAGGCGGAAGCACGACGCCACATGCCCGCATTCAACCGTGATGCCCGGCAGCTTTACACGAACTTCATGAGTCTGCTGCGCCAAGCATCCTGGCCTAGAAATTCTTGAGTCAATGGCGTTAAGGTATATGCTTAGCGGAGGAAATCAGGTCCGACAGGAGTTAAGCGATGAAAACCGTCAATGAGCTGCTGCAAGCTAAGGGTCACGACTATTGGTCAGTCACGCCGGACACCTCGGTGTTCGACGCGCTCAAAATGATGGCGGACAAGAATGTCGGAGCATTGCTAGTTCTCGAAGCCGAGACGTTGGTTGGCCTTCTCTCGGAACGGGATTACGCGAGAAAGGTCATTCTCAAAGGAAGATCTTCCAAGAAAACACCCGTCAAGGAAATCATGAGCGAAAACGTGGTCTATGTCACTCCCGACCGAACTGTCGAAGAGTGCATGGCGCTGATGACGGATAAGCGCATCAGACATCTTCCTGTGATGGAGGGCAACAGATTGATGGGGGTTATTTCGATCGGAGATGTAGTTAAGGCCATCATTTCTGATCAAGAATTCATGATCGAGCAACTCGAACATTACATTTCCGGAACCCTATAGCTGCAGGCCAACCATCAGTTCAGGCCGTTGTCATCGACCAGACACGGGTCCGGGCATGTGGTGAGCGCTTTGCTGCGAAAAATGCGCGCTTCTTCGACACAAAAAGAGGCCGGGATGATTCCCGGCCCATAGACCCCTGCTACAACACCTTCTAGGGGAGACCAATTCAGCTCACAAGGAATAGTTGCACGAAGTGATAGCCTGTCAGGCCGAAGATAACAACGAGATACAGCGTCCATGCCGCCAGGACATCTACGTGATTCATATTAGTCTGTTCGTGCTCGATCTCGTACGTCATTTCACACCTCCGTCCGCCGCCCGCTATGGCTATCAACGCTTTCGACCAAAATATGTGTCTCGTCTCGAATAAACCGCAACTCAGATATGACCTAGTATTCCACGCTTTCCGACGCTTGGATGTGGCATTTGTCACAA
>JBHIDJ010000107.1:0-10421 GCA_046760105.1 Acidiferrobacterales bacterium
ACAGAGCTATATCGCGAGACATTATGCAAAAGCGAAAAAGAAAGCAAAGCCCTATGACAGAGACATAGCTGGTACAACAAGGAATCTAGCTATCAGCAGAAGAAGGTAAAGATGGTGAATGCTGTTAAGAAGACGTTCGCAGTGACGTTGTTCTTGCTGGTCATTTCTTTTCCGGTCTCCGGTCTTGCGGTATATAAAGCCTATCCCGGACCGGAGCTACCAGAAGATCAGATCGCCATTATCAAGCGAAAGCTCAAGCTAGAGCTGTACGATGATGCCGGAGTAGTTGGTCTCGGGGCCCTTGATGGGCAGAAACTCCACAAGCACTCCTCGGGACGTGCCTCGATTACGGTTAAACCGGGTAAGCATACTTTAGGGGTTGCTTTAACTGCTTGCTCCGAAGGATTGGTTTGGGTGACGTGTTACACCCGCGTCCAACGCGTGTCCATTGAAGCAGAGGCCGGGCATACGTATATGGTGTATGGAATATACCGCACGGGCATGGTCTGGATAGAGGACAAGAAAACCAAACAGGTCGTTGCTGGTTGGAAGCCGATGCTGCACGAGGCGGCTGCCAAGGGCGACCTCGACCAGATCGAACAGCTCATCGCCCAGGGCGCTAACGTCAAGGAGAAAGACAAAGATGGCAATACACCGCTACACAAAGCGGCGATTAATGGCCACGTCGACGTAGCTCGCGCGCTTATCACCGAGGGCGCAAAGGTGAAGACGGAAAACAACGCCGGCGACACGTCGCTACACACGGCAGCTTATTATGGTCACACTGCCGTGGTTGAATTACTAATTGCTAACGGTGCCAAGGTCAATGGTCGGAACGACGAGAGACACAGGCCGCTGGGTCTAGCGACTCAACAGGGCTACAAGGACACAATTGATCTGCTCAAGCGGCACGGCGGTAAAGAGTAAGTGAAGCACCAAAATAGTGGAGTGGCATTTGAGCGGTACTGCTGCTGCGCTTACGGCAGCACTAGGGACCAGTGGTTCCCAATTAAATCGCCGCTGGGTTACTAGCGCAGTGACGGGCGACAGTGACCCAAAGCTGCCACGATATGACACAGTGTTAGCACTCGTTTATATTTATCGGGGCACCAAATGGCTAAGCATTGGATTTAGCATAAAAAGCCGTGATAGTGTTAGCAAAACTGAATTATCGATATCTTGACAATTTTGTCAGCTCTATCATCTGTCAGACAAACCGTAAGAAGTACCGTGGAGGAAGGTGATGAGCATTTCAATAGAATGGCTTGGTTTTGCGGGCATAGCATTGTGTATTTTGGGTTACTTGCCCCAAGTAATTCACCTAATCAAAGAACGATGTTCTGCAGGACTCAGTGCGGGGGCGTACTGCACGTGGGGGATTGCGGGGATACTGTTTCTTTCGTATGCGATTAGTAGGCGGGATCCAGTTTTTATTGCACTCTATACTTACCAGTTAGGGGCGACTGCACTAATCTATTATTTCTGCATAAAGTACAAAAGCGAGCTTTGTGAAGAACACAGGGGTAAGCCGCTCGCCCAACGTTTCGCTCCAGCTGACGGCTAGAAGCGGCGGCTGAGTTTGGTCGTTATACAGACCAGACGAAGTGAAGCGCCGAGTCAAGCTCGATCAAACCGTAGCGAGCAGCGAGACATGATCGAAGCAACAATGCGACGACTGCTGCCGCTCCAAGGTTCATGGGGCGGCAAGGGCGTTGGCGGTTACCCAACGATCGAATCCTTCGAATACGAAGAGACGCTTCGGTTCGAGCTGAACTCGGCCTACCCGTTGATCCACTACGAGCAGAGAACGCTGCTGGTCCCGTCGAGGGAACCGAGCCACTGGGAGTGCGGCTTCATCCGGCCGCTGGAGGATGGCTCCATCGAGATCTCGAACGCTCAGGACAGCGGCCGTATCGAGGTGCTGCGGGGCCGGTTGATTGACACGGAGCGCGAAGGAGACGATCTGAGGATCGCGCTCGATAGTGTGGTTTTGGATCACGATCCAAGGCTAGTTTGCACACGGCGCACCTTCACGGTGCGCGCGAATACACTGCGTTATGTGATGGACATGTCGACGCACACGACCCCGGCGCCCCAGCTCGGGCAGCATCTCGAAGCCGTCCTGAAGCGCATTGCGTAGATCAGGAACTGATGGGGCCAGGAGCTGAACGGATTTGACCTGGCTACTGAACTCGCGCGCTCTTTGTTCGACGTGCCGGGCTTCGCGAAGTGAATCTCCGAAAACACGTAGAGACCTGGTCAGCATTGCAGATTCTTGAGGTAAACCGGCGAGCCCACGATCTTCAGCCTTTTTTCAGACTGTGCCTTCCTAAGCGATACATCGCCCATCCATACTTCCGTCGCGGGGTAGGAATGAAGTGCCATCAGCGACCGGCTGGCGTATCGACCGCCTCCGCGCTCGACTCAACGTCTTTCCTGATCCGACCGAGATCCTGACCTATATCCTTAAGGTAGTAGAAGCCGGTCGCGGTGACCGCAAAGTATTCCAGCACGTGATAAAAGATCGAGGCTGCGAAAGCGTCGCTGGGGTCGATACCATAGGGCTTGAGCGCAAGCACATAGCAGAGTTGAATCGTGCCGAAAAACCCCGGCGCACCGGGTAAGGTCATTGCAGCGATGCTGAGGGCAACCAGCACCAAGGCCGCCGACAGGGGTACGTCTATGCCTAAAGCGAGTACCCCGAGGTACATCGCCGCGGCCTTAAGAAGGTTTTGGACTACCGAGGTCGCGCCGATGCCGAGCAGCAGACGAGGTTGCTTAAGGGCGTGCGTTCCCGCGGCGCCGAGTTCGATATGCCGAGTCACGATGGATTGAAGGGCGCTGGGTAGAAAGCTTGTCGCCCACTGGCAAAGTCTTACGAACACAGCTGTCCACATGATCATTACTGTGGTGATGCAAAGCAGGGCCAGTTCCAGACCACCAACAAAGTAGCCGGGTTTGATCAGCGTACCCGGTACCTGCGTGACGATGACAACCAGGGCTAGCAGTCCGAGCGCCGCCAGAAGATCAAATAGGCGCTCGATGACCATGGTGGCCAGAATGGAGGTTTTGCTCAAGTTGTGTTGACGTCCTAGCAGGTACACACGTACTACCTCGCCGAGCCGTGCGGGTAACAGATTGTTCGCGGCGAAGCCGATCATCATGGCCGGCAGAATTCCCTGAATGCGAATAGGGCGTATGGGGATAAGCAGCATGCGTATGCGCAGCGCCTTAAACCAGTAGAACAGCGCAAGAGCCGCCAGCAAAGGTAGGGCAAATACGAGCTCAGAGCGCGCGAGTGCCTGACCGATTCGCGCGAAATCTGTGTCTTTGAGCGAGAGCCAGAGAAAGAAAACGCTCAGGGCGATCCCCGCGACGAGGGATAATCGTTCCTTGTTCAGGGTCACGCTAGGGTTGAGTTCTGTAATTAACTTCTATGAGCAAGTCTCTCATAGCCATCACATACTGTCATGGGTTATAACGACACGTTGCAACAAAACGTATGTGCGCCAGGCTTGGATAATTGAATAACTGTTTCGAGCCAATCCAGAAATACCCACGACCTAAGCTGGTCCCCATATTGCACTCTCGTGCCCCGCTAGTAATGCGGGCAATGGGATCAAAGTCTTTACTTTATTCTCTTGTTTGATCGCTGACAGTTGACTGGAAAGCCCCAAGCCCTGTTTCCTATTTGCCTGGTGGCGTGATCTAAAGTCCTTTCTACCCATTGAACGCCGGGCCCGGACAGGCTCATAATCATAATCCGTGGCGAGAAAGAGATCGATCATGCAAGAGAGCGAGATGATAAAGAAATATAATCCCGAATCCATTGTCGGACCGTTTTCCCAGTACAGTCAGGGCGCGGAGGCGCCGGCTGGCACACGTTGGCTCTATATTGCCGGCCAGGTCGGTGCGAATCCGGATGGCAGCATCGCGAAGGGCGCCGAAGCACAAGTTAAACGGGCGTGGCTGAACCTCATCGCCGTGCTGGAATCCGCTGGAATGGGTGTGGAGGATTTGGTCAAAATCAACACCTACATCACGCGCCCAGAAGACGTAGAATTGAACCGCAGGATACGCGATCGTATGTTGAAGAGCGATGGACCAGCTGTCACGATGGTGACGGTTGCAGCACTCTCGCATCCTGAATGGCTCGTTGAGATCGAGGGCGTAGCCGCGAAGGCATGAGAGTTACGGGAAAACAACGATGGGGCCAGATTGAAGTCACTGCATGGTTTGGAAGCCGAGAATTGACATCCCCGGCGGGCTCTCCCACGTCATGCTACGTGGCAACGGCGGGGAGGATATTACGGAGTGTTCGTGTGTCTGATGCAAAGGAGCAAGTGTTTTTATCAACGAACGTCGCCAAAAAATCGAGGCTACCCAGTCTAGCCCCATTTCTCATGAATTCTTTTTTCATTTGTGGCGGTCAGTTGTCCTCCCAAATCGCACATCGCGATGAGCATCGGCGGGACCGCCAGGTGGACTAGGTAATGTCCAACTGAATCCATAAGGGGCGGTGGTCGGAGATGTGATGTTTTACGTGCCTGTTGAAGAGACCTACAGCTTTGCTTTTCGGAAGTTCGTTCGTAAGCTTGTCCCACAGCGGTTTGAATATTGCATTGTCGAAGTCAAACACGCCACTGTCTTTCATTCGGCCTTTCATGCTGCCGGGCGCGAAGACCATCTGGTCGTAAGTCTTATCGTTTCCAAGGTTTGAACCGCCTGTCTTCGTAACATAGTCGACAGGCTTCCATCCGAACTCCATAAGCGCTCTGTAGGTACTTTCCTTCTCATCCATAGTTGGCACGTTCATGTCGCCAAGCAGCACTATTTCCTTGTTATAAGCCGTATCCTTGTTGAACCGACGGTCTGCCCAGCGTGCCAAGGCGTAAATCTCGAGCACCCTTCGCGCGTACTTTTTACGATCTTTCTCGGATTTTGAGTTCTGAAACTTGCCGAAGTAGAGGTGTGTGTTGACGAGTATGAACTCGATGTCTCCTGCGGCGAAAGAGCAAATGGCCGGATTTCGATCAAACGGGGTGAACTTGAAGTCTTTGAACACCTGTACCCGGGGCTGCTGGTTCTTGTCTGTCCATCTCACCCGCACTGTTCGTTTTGGGTATTCACGTGGCCGAAGCGCCAGCTCGCCCGTCAAGTTCGTTGGCACCACCTTCGTCTTACGGAAAACAAAAGCTAGCCGCTCATTGTTGCCGGCTGTGTCCGTCATCAGGTAGTCGAATTGCTTACCCATATCTCGGACTATGCGTGCGAGCTGTTTGAACCTGTCATTTACCTCCTGGACTGCCACTAGGTCAAAGCGCTTGAGGATGTGCGCTATCAGCTTACGGGCATTGGGTGTCCTCTCGTGTGCGCCAAGGTTTGCGATATTCCACGTGGCCAGCAGCAACCGACTCTTTGTTGGCTTGGGGACTCCCCGCTCCGTAAAATGCTTGGTGATTGCTGTTTTTTCTTTTGCGGAAGCGTAAGTGTGTTTTGGCGTTGGGCTCTTGAAAGGTATAGCCATGATCGTCCACCTAGTCGTGCCCGGCAGTACTTCGGCGGCCGGCAGGATGTCGCGAGTTGATGGAATAATGTCTCACAAATTGATCAGTGTGGCCATCGGGTCACACACAGACCACTATTGGCCGAGAAGACGAGCGGCGTTGCGATACGCGATCTTTTCTGCGACATCGTGCGGAAGTTGGCGAAGCCACTCGCGGTGCTGCTGGATGAGGCCAACATACAGCGGCCAGCGCCACGCAGTCCACGTGTCGGTGCCGATCATGAAGCGATTTGAGTGACGCAAAAGCAGTGCTTGCCAGGCGGGATCGAGGTCACCGCCTGGCGCAATGTCCTCGGCTCTGAGCGACACCTCGGTCCAAAGCTGCGCGTAACGGTCTAGCAGCTCGCCGATCACCGCAGGTGGGGCGCTCAACCCGGCGTGCGCCCACAATATCTTAACTTTAGGGTTGGTCGCGAATAGTGCGCTTACGGGTGCTGCGCCACTATGCACATGAAGTAAGATATCACGCTCGACCGCGATCTCCACGACACGCTTCATCTGTGGCGTATCAACCTGGCGTGCGTCCATCAGGTGAAATTCACCGATACCGCGGTAGACATTCCGCTCCATACGGTTCTCGACGTAGGCCAGTACCTCGGCATCGCGGTACCAGGTCATCATGTCGGCCTGGTTCCGATACGGGCGCAGCACGGGAACGACTCGACCCGGATCCGCCTGGTATAACATGAGGGTACCGTCATCAGGCGTGCTCGATACGAGTGCACCCGTGACACCAGCTTGGTTCAGAAGCTCGAGGATAGCCTTCGGGCTCAATGAGGCCCAGCTGTCGTCGCTGTAGTGTAGATGCGCATCAAAAATGGGCAGCGGCTCGTCGCCGCGTGCGTGGATGCCTGCAAAGAGCAGACTTAGGCTAACGATGGCAGCTGCACGTCGAAATCGCATAGCAGGTTGTCTGCGGCCGTGGACACGCTGCTACAGCCAGTCCCTGTACTCGGCCGACACTTCTTATTATCAATCGTATCCGAATCCACCGCAGTTAGACTAGCCGCGCGAGAGGTGTTTAGGCGAGTTCTTCCAGCAGGAGCGTATGGCATCAACCCGACGGATTACTTACTCCTAGGCGACCTCAAGGCTCCGTACACAGAGCGCTAATCAGAGGTCACTCAACACTGCGAATTGGAGCATAAGTCGTAGCGGGTCGTAAAATCGGGGACGCTACATCTTTAAAAAACACAAAAACAAACAAAAACAAAAGAAGTTGCCGTTCGCTGTTCCGTCAATCTGAGGCGATGATAAACACCCCGGTTTGCTGTTGTCATCCGAGCGGCAAAAGTTACCGCTTGTCCGCAAAAAGACTCCTTTCACTCCATTTTGGAGTTCCAAATTTCGGCGGGTCACTGTACAAATGGTATTTCGATAACAAAGCAAAGAGGGTAGAGATTCGCGATGGATAATATCCTTCTCTTTGTCGTTGGTTTCCTAGCAGCTGGATTACTCGGGGCTCTGGTTGTCAGCAGATTTTTGCGTGGTGCTGACCAACTCGATGATGAGCCTCCTTTTTTTGGCAAACTATCAGACGAAGAACTGTCTGCCGGTCGCAGGATGCGGCCAGATTAAGAAAAGAGGCCGAAGCGCTCCATCTGGCAAATAAACCCCGCGCCTGCTGGGCAGGCCCTGAATTGTGAATCTCCTCGTCCCTAGGAGAAAAGGGACATTCCGCTTTTTTGCTTCTGTGCTCAAGGACGAATCGCTCCAATAATCCGGCAAAACTCGCCGCCGTGGCCACGATGTTCTTACTGCCTGGCAGCTACCGTGCGACTTTTAGTTGTTCAGTGAGCAGCGAGGCGC
The DNA here is from genome assembly GCA_046760105.1 of Acidiferrobacterales bacterium. Lineage (GTDB taxonomy): Bacteria > Pseudomonadota > Gammaproteobacteria > Acidiferrobacterales > SPGG2 > JBHIDJ01. The sequence goes on from JBHIDJ010000107.1 coordinate 7,376, forward strand.
GTAAACCATATTCTGAGCGACAAAAAGGCGACTCTGCCTTTTTCGTGCCCAGCAAGCCCCGCCAAGCTCCGCACTCATTTACGGACCTGCCACAAGCGCGTAGTCTATTTTCTTCGCTCGGACGATTCATGAGCCTAGAGAGGTAAAGATGCCGTCCCTGTTCCAACTCCTAATCATCGCGGGTGTGGCCTTGGTTGTGCTGGTGCTCTGGCGCAGCATGCGCGCGTCGTCGGCGGGGAACGAGAACACTTCGACGTCTCGCGGCAGGTATGAACGGCGTAAACGGCAGAGGCGTATGCACTCGGATCGTCGCTCGACCATACGTCTTGAAAGGGATCGGCGCCAGGGATATGGGCGTCGGGCAGAAGATGCGTGGGGCTGATGCGGGTTCGGGGCAGGGCGGATCTCTAATCCGAGAACCTCGGCGCGCACGGGGTTAGGCGTCCATGATCGTAATGTCCCTTGCGCTGAGGTGAGAGATATCATCGGAATGGTCACTGGGGCGTGGTCAGGATCGATTAGGCTGAAGAGCAAGGCCGAAAATGAGTCAAATTGTCTGTTCACTGCATCAGTGTTTTGATCGCAGACAGTCGAGTTAAAAGCCCTAAGCCCTGTTTCCCATTTGCTCGGCGGTGTGATGTAAAGCTCTGTCATGGCCGTTGTGAATTGCATTCACAAAACCCGTGACAGATTGGCAATCACGTTAGCCTCGGTCCCGAGTTTAGGTCGCTGCCAAGACCGTGAAGACCACACTGGCGGCAAGGCTGGTTCAGGTGACATCTTCGCCAACAAACCGCCCTAAGCTTAACCCGGGTACCATGTACCGGGCACTTGGCTCGGTCTTTGCATGGCTCATCTTCAGGCACATTTCTAGTGTTTTCTACCAATCTAGAGACTGCCCCACGGCAGTCGCATTTGCGGCTGAGCGAGGCGCATTCCTAGCTGGTGTTAACTGCAGGGTGTTGTAGTAATGGAAGAGAAAAAGCGGGCAACAGAGGGCTACACGGGGGCTTATCGGCGCAGACAACGGCGGCGTGTCCAGGCGGATCGCCGCGCTACCGATCGTGCGGAGTCGGATCGCCGCCAGGGACCCGGGCGGCGTAAAGAAGACAAGGAATCGGCCGAGCGTAGGGCGAAGCGTAGATCGTCCCAGCCTTGACGGAAAACGCGGCTCGCTGACTGGACGGTTCTGGGGGAAAGCCCTACACCGGTACTTTTCGGTGTATGACCAGAAGGGGCCAAATCTTGACCTTGGACGGTACAAGCTGCCCATACAGCGCTTTAGGCCCGACATCTTCTCCCTCAAAGACCCCACTCAAAATGCACGGCCCGGGGCCTGCCGCTCCGCGAGGCCACCGGGCAATGCCTTGAGTCCGACATCGTATCGGCTATCTCTTCCCCTTATGCTCGGGAGCGTAATGTTCCACCATCGCGGCTTCTTGGTCTTGCACGGTGCTGTAACTCTGCGCAGCCTGCACTTTCTTGTTGTAATCCTGGTATGCGGGGATAGCGATCGCGGCCAGGATGCCGATGATGGCTACGAGAACAATAGCCGCTCCGGCGCCCCCGGTGCCCGCACGGGGCACAAATAAGGCCAATACCCATGCCAATGGATGCCGTCCCGGCAACCTCGGCGGCTGCTTCTGGGGCAGGGTATTGAGCATGGCCATCCGTTTTACCAGCCAGGGATAATCGCCAATCAGTTCGTGAAACGACATCCAGAAACCCTTGGTAGCTGTAGACTGGGACGCATACTTTTCCTTGTTCAGTGACCGCCAACGGCGGCCGCCGGCAGCCAACGCCCCCAGCCCGATGGCGGCGTCTTCGGATTTTTCGCAGCAGGCCAGCCCGTAGCGATCGCACGTATATTCCCGCGCGCGGGAATAGGCAGCGCCCAGCAAAGGCAGGATTCCTGCGGGAAACAGGATGGGTGCCCATACGAGGTGCTTGCGGTGTATGTGTCCCAGTTCGTGTCCAATGTAGAAGTTTACCGCCCCGGGATGTGATTCCAGCGCATCGACCACATCAGAATAGAGAGCGATAAAATTGCGTCCCAGAAAACGCGCCGCCAAGGCATTGAATACGCCATCGGCGTGCAACAGGTATGCGTCCGGCACGTGGTTCAAGTCGATTTTGTTGCAACACGCCTGCACCCGCTGATAGAGATCCGGAAACTGCTCTTCTGTGATCTTGACAGCCGTGCCCTTTAGATACGAGATGAATGCTGACTGCACGAACAAGTAAAAGATAAAAAAGAACAATACGTAGACTAACGCTGCCCCGAAGGTGCCTATAATCACCGCTAGCCAGAAGATTAGCGAGATAATTAACGAGACAACGAATAATGGCTTTTCCTTGCTGTAGACGAGATCCATGTGGTCCCCCCAAAAAGACAATCGTCGAAACGTATTGAGTATAGCAGCCGGTTTCGGACGCCTTTGCCAAAATGAGATGGGAGATGAAAACGGAAGCAGCCGACCCTTGCCGCAATTTCACCATCGGGCAGGCCAGAGTTCACCGAATGCGCTCACGATCATTACTAATCACCGGGAGAACATACTTCAAGCGGTGGCACGCACTTGGCGCGGCGGGGCGCAAGCTCCCACGGAGAAGTCTTTAGCCAGTCCCTGGCCACGCGGGGTGTATTCGTTGTCTCACGTGGCGATTCCGTTTCGATCAAATGATTCCTATTACGGTGATGTTCGTTTTGTCTCGACGGCAGAGATACCGCGGCTCGGGTCGTTACATCCGCGCGGGGAAAGGAACACGCTCACTGTACCGGTACAACAGCTGATGCGCTTGGGGTACAACCCGTTTTTCGACTATGTGGCAACGCGGATTCTCGCATTCTGCCCAGATTGCGTGCAAAAAAAGGGCGGCACTGAAAGGGGTCGAAGCTTGGCATTTGACAAATAAGCGAAAACTAGGAAAGTGGCTTGTCTTTAATGTCTTATTGTTTTGATCGCTGACAGTGGACTTAAAAAGCGTCAAGCTCCTGTTTCCTATTCGCCTAGTGGTGTGATGTAAAGCCCAGTCAGCAGGTCTT
>JBHIDJ010000108.1:0-10413 GCA_046760105.1 Acidiferrobacterales bacterium
AGGAAAATAGCAGTAAACTCAATCGTGCACGACAAAATCCCAGTTTGCCGCTGGCTCAGGAACACATCCCGGTTTCACTGGGTGCCCCTGTATAGGTTAAGCTCGCTGTCGCCTATCACATCTCACGCCATCGACTGCAAGCCGATTAGGTTGTAATTTGCCTTCAAAATGAATATTTCCGTAATAATCCCAACTTATAACCGCGCCATTTTGCTTGAACGCGCATTGCGCTCCGTGTCTGCACAAACCGTGCCTCCACAAGAGGTAATTGTCGTCGACGACGGATCCGGCGACGGGACGGAGAAAGTCGTGCGTGCCAGCTTTCCGCAGGCACATTACATCTGGCAGCGCAACCAGGGTGTCAGCCGTGCCCGCAACCGGGCTATTAAAGAGGCCCGAGGGGAGTGGTTGGCGTTCTTGGACTCCGATGATGAGTGGCTACCGGAAAAATTAGCCATTCAACGGCAAATGCTAGCGACCAATCCGCAATACAAGCTCTGCCACACCAACGAGATCTGGGTACGGAACGGCAAACGCGTCAACCCGATGAAAAAGCACACCAAGTATGGCGGTGCCATTTTCCGGCGCTGTCTCCCTTTGTGCGTGATCTCACCCTCTTCCGTGCTGATACACCGCTCCGTGTTGGCCAGGGTGGGCATGTTCAACGAATCCTTGCCAGCCTGTGAAGATTACGATCTTTGGCTACGAGTCTGCGCGATTTACCCTGTGCTCTTTGTGGACCGACCACTAATCATCAAGTACGGCGGCCACGAAGATCAGCTCTCAAACCGTTACCCGGCGATGGACCGTTTTCGCATTGCAGCGCTGGAAAGCGTCGTGCACACGGGGACGCTGTCGGCGTCAAATCGCCAGGCGGCGTTCGCTACTTTGCTGGACAAGATCGGAATTTATCTTGAAGGCGCCGCAAAGCGACAGAAGTGGCACGAGGTCAGCCAATACCGACAGAAACAAGCTTACTATCTCAAACTTGCTGAGGGCCTCTCGCCAGATCGTGCAATGAACCGCAGCGCGTCGTCAACAGCGGAAGCGCAATGATCCGTTTCGTGGTTGCGTTGCCGGCTGAGGCGAGGCCGCTTATCGATCGCTATCGATTGCGGCGGCGTCGCGCCAGCAGTGATTTCCCTATATACGAAAATGAAGACGTCGCCTTGATCGTTTCCGGTGTTGGCAAAGTCGCCGCGGCGGTGGCGACCGCGTATCTGAACGCGGGCACCGGTAATCAAGCGCACGGTATCTGGTTGAACGTCGGCATCGCAGGGCACGGCCAGCGCCACGTGGGCGACGGGGCTCTCGCCCATCGCATCACGGATGATGCAACGCAAGGAAATTGGTATCCACCACTGGTCTTCGATCCCCCTTGCGAGACCGCTGGCGTCCTCACGGTAGACAATCCCGAACATATGTATCGCGCGCCCTGGATCTACGACATGGAAGCCGCTGGCTATTATCCGATTGCTTGTCGATTCTCAACATCAGAACTGGTGCACTGTTTCAAGGTAGTCTCGGATAACCGCACAGTTACTGCTAACACAGTCAGTGGGAAGACCGCTCAACAAATGATTGCGAAGCATATCGAGGTCATCGAAGACATCATGTCGCGGCTCACTGCGTTGTCAGCAGAGCTCCCAAAGATCGGACCTGACGCACGCCAACTTGAGAAGTTCTTGGATCGCTGGCGATTTACGGTGACCGAACAACATAAGCTTCGGCGGCTGTTAACACGGTGGCGAACGCTTCGCCCAAACCAACATCCTTGGTCTGATGAACTTAATAGTGTTCAGAGTGGCGCCGCGGTGTTGTCGTTTCTCGAACGACAACTCGATCGTCTACCTGCAAAGCCGTACTAGGCGACTATGATCAGCACGATCTACATAGAACGCGAGATTGCCGATCACCCGCGCGTGGGCGGGATCCTTCAGCGGGTTGGGAATGCAAAGCGAATCGATTGCGAGCGCTACACCGAGGTCTTTAACCCAAAGTCGCAGAATTTTCGGCTGCAGAAACGGCGACCCGCCCTGATTTTGGCGAAGAAGTTCGACGGCTTTGTGCTGGAAGCGCCCAGCGGCTATGGCTTGGGTTGCGAGCGCAACTTCTATTTTTCTCACATGTTGAACTGCATTTATGACTGCCGCTACTGTTTCCTGCAAGGCATGTATCGGTCGGCACATTATGTCCTTTTTGTGAACTACGAGGATTTTGAGCACGCCATTGAGGCTAAGCTCCAGCAACCGTCTGCTAATGAAACGTGGTTTTTTTCCGGTTATGACTGCGACAGTCTTGCGTTTGAACCAGTGACAGGGTTCGTGGAGCACTTTCTACCGTTCTTTAGACGCTACCCCAGTGCGTCCATCGAGCTGCGCACGAAAAGCACGCAAGTGCGATCGCTCTCAAAGATGGAACCGCTGTCAAACTGCGTCGTCGCGTTTAGCTTTACACCGCAAGAGGTATCAATCGCGCTTGAGCATGGGGTGCCATCGGTCGACAAACGATTGGAAGCCATGGTTCGGTTACAACGCCAAGGCTGGAAGGTCGGACTGCGGTTTGATCCTGTAATCTACCACGAAGATTACCGAGCCCAGTATCGACGACTGTTTTCCGACATCTTTCAGCGACTGGATATCGAATATCTACACTCGGTAACGCTCGGCGCTTTTCGTTTGCCAGCTCCTTACTACCGTAACATTCTGCGCTTGTATCCCGATGAGCCGTTGTTTGCCAGTACGCTCGAAACGACGAACGGCATGGTCTCTTGCCGAGCCCAAACCACAGACGAGATGATGGCCTTTTGCAAAGACGAGCTACAGCGCTATATTCCAAAGGAAATTTGCTTTCCGCATACGGTGGCATATTGAGGGCCAGATGCAAGCTACAAGCTACAAGATGCACGGAATTCAGATTCAAGATACAAGTAGCAAGATGCAAGAACTTCAGCTTCACGACGCTGACGTAGTCGTTTTTAGTTGAAACTTGTATCTTGGAACTTGTACCTGAAGTATTTGTCATGAAATACCGCACGCTCGGTCGTACTGGACTAAAGGTTTCCGAGATTGGTTTTGGTGCGTGGCCACTCGGCGGGGGCGCGTGGGGAAATCAGAAGGACAGGGATTCGCTCGGCGCGCTGCATAAGGCGATCGATCTAGGCGTCAATTTTATCGATACAGCGGCCGGCTACGGGAAAGGCAGAAGTGAGCGCGTGATCGCACGAGCCTTAAAGGAACGTTCAGAAAAGGTCTATGTGGCAACAAAAATCCACCCCTTGCCCGGTCCCTGGCCACCATCTCCCTACTGCGATATTGATGAGCGTTATCCTGCGGACTACCTTCGCAAAAAGGTCGACGAGAGATTGGAAAACTTAAACACGGCTTGCGTTGACATCCTCCAGCTGCACACCTGGACTCGGGCCTGGAATAGAAATCCTAAGGCACTAGACGTACTCAAAAGACTCCAAGCAGAGGGAAAAATAAGCCATATCGGCGTATCAACCCCCGAGAACGACCAGAACTGCAGCATCGATCTCATGCGAGCGGGGCACGTAGACGTCGTGCAGGTTGTCTACAACATCTTTGAGCAGGAACCCGCCGCTGAACTATTGCCGACTGCACAGGAGCACAATGTGGGCGTGATTGTGCGCGTGCCGTTCGATGAGGGCGCACTAACCGGAAAGTTTACAAAGGGCACCACCTTCAGCGAAGGTGATTTTCGAAGCAATTATTTCGCCGGCGATCGGCTCGCGCGTACCGTGGATCGAGTGGACAAGATAAAGAACGAAATCGCCACCGCCGAGCTTACGATGCCGCAGGTGGCACTGAAATTCATTCTCTCTCACTCCGCCGTGAGCATCGTAATACCGGGTATCCGAAATGCTGGGCAGGCAGAAGTGAATGCGGGCATCTCCGACCAGCCCGAGCTGCCTGCTGATGTCCTAACCAAACTGAGGAAACACGCCTGGAGGCGTAGCTTTTGGTATGCAGGAAAATAGCACCAAATTAGCTGTGCTGGTTATCGTTATACTGATTACGGTACGGAAGTATGGAGGTATTCAATGACGAGATCGAAAAAACCCCGCGCCGTGGGATTTAATCACGTCGCGCTTGAAGTGGGTGACATTGAGGAGGCGCTTACGTTCTACGACAGCTTCCTCGATTTCCAGTTGCGTGGAAAAAGCGACACCAGCGCCTTTATCGATCTCGGCGATCAGTTTCTCGCCCTCATGAAAGGTCGGCGCCAGGAGCCGGACGACAAGCGCCATCTGGCACTCGTTGTCGACGACAAGGAGGCCGTACGCCGAGCGCTTGAGCAGATGGGCGTTGAGATCCTGCCCGGCCGCTTCCTCGACTTTCTTGATCCTTGGGGCAACCGGATCGAGATCGTTGGTTATGAGAACATCCAATTTACCAAAGCGCCGCACGTACTGCGGGGTATGGGCCTTCAAAGCCTGCGAAAAACCGAGAGCGCCATCAAAGAGCTTTCCGAAAAAGGCATGGCTCCGGACTAGGCCGTTCAAGTCTTAGGCCGACGCCAAAGGATTTAACTTCCGTTAAGACGCGGGTTGGAGAACTAGTGAAAGGCGACTAAGAGCCTACAAAGGCGGGTAACCAATCGTTCGCAAATCGTTGATCTCTAGCGGCCGCTCGATGTAAGAGAATATGCTATCGTCGAGGTCGCCGACTCTTATCAGCTTAAGTACTACTTTCCTTTTCGCTTCCTCTGCGCTGCGCAAATAGCTCAACAGTTCGTCGAGCTCGCGTATCGAGTGGTTGTCGACCGATAACAGCATATCCATCGACCGCAGCTTCTGACCGTCGCCGATTGATCCGGGGTCGACATAGTGCACCATCAGTGCTGGCTCATCGGCAATAAAGTCCTCCGAGTCGCGCCACGGATTGGTGGCGAACAAGACTCCGGATGCATAAATACCTCTGCGTTCAGCTATTTTCTTTGCCGCCGGAACAACACCGCTGACGACAATATCCTTCCCCCCTCTAGTAACGTACAGTCGCACATCGTTTAACCTGCCCCGTAGCGCGTGCACAAGCTGCCCCTGGTTGTGCATCTCATCACGTACGCCTTCGACCCTGCGAATGATGTCGCCTTCGCGCAAGCTTGGTGAACTGTCGTCATCATCCACCTTGGCGACCACAAGTCTGTTTGCCTCATCCAGGTCGAGGAAGAAAACGAAGGGTAAATCGGGTGGTGATGGGTCTCGCCCCTCACGCAGTAGGTCGAGAATACGGCAAGCGTGACTCATGGGTACGGCAAAATTGGTATTCTGACTGCTTCTGCGCGAAGCCGTATTGACCCCCACCACCTTACCGGTTTTCAGGCTAATCAGCGGTCCACCAGAATTACCCGGATTGATTGGTGCATCCGTTTGCAACATCTCGGCCATACCGGTGAACTTGGATGTCACGCCAGAGATGATCCCGCGCGTACCGGTGAAGGATAGATCCCATGGGTGGCCGAACGCGCCCACAGTGTGGCCAATAGCCGGGGCCGCTTCGCAATCGAGCTCAGCAGTTTCTAGTTGTTTGTCCTCAGGTGCGTCCGCGATTTCCAGAATCGCAACATCGAGGTAAGGATCAACGTAGACTTTACGCGCTGGGTAATAGTCGCCACCCAGAAAAGCCGCCTTGACTTGAGATGGTGAGCGGGCGACGACGTGCGCATTTGTCATGATCCACCGGCGCGACGCGTCCACAATAAATCCTGCGCCAATCGAGGTTCCCTTATTGTCACCAAAAAAGGGTAGTTCGACTCGTGTGATCACCTTTACGGTGTATTTCCGGGCCTGCTCAAACGCCTCCTCGTCCGAGCCTGCATCTACGCTCGAAGCAAAAGCTGCGCTGACCAAAAACAACAGCCTCAGCAAGGACGGAGAACGGTTTTTGTGGCTGGTAAATCGCAACTCGGTATCGTCACGCGTTAATTACTAGACTGAATCGCGTCGCGTTGAAATAGGATGAATACGCCGTATTTGTGGTGATAGTGCAAGATATGCGCCATTTCGTGGATTAGCCAGGCTAACGGTCTACTCGGTGATATGACACACTACCCGCCGCGCCCCGCCGCGATGTCGATGCTCCCAAAGATAGATGCCCTGCCAGGTCCCAAGCGCCAAGCGTCCGTTGCTGACGGGAATTGACAGGCTGGTGACCGTCAACGCTGATTTAATATGGGCAGGCATGTCATCAGAGCCCTCCGCATTATGGGTGTATAGTGAATCATTCTCCGGCACCAGGCGATTTAGCCACCGTTCGAGGTCATGCTTGGCGGAAGGGTCGGCGTTTTCCTGAATGGTTAGGCTCGCCGACGTGTGCTGGATAAAGAGGGTGCATAGGCCCTCTCTGATGCCGCTCACGCGCACGGCCGCGTGCACCTGCGTAGTGAACTCGTGCAAGCCCTGGCCCGCTACCTCGACAGAAAGCTGTTTAATCATGTAGCGCTAAATCCGACCTCACGATCCCGCGAGCTTGCTGTGTTTGAAGACAATGGCTGTCGGCCGTTCATTGTTCGTCGATGTATCTCGGCTGCATCCGCCGATGACGATCGTAAGAGATAAGAGAACAACCAAGGCGCAGGCCGTACGAGTAAACAGAGACAGCGCGAGTGCCTTTAGTTTCTTCTGACGCAGGTCGATCATTGGCGAAACGATCTAGTCGATGATGAAGCGTTGCAAAGCCTCCACTGTAGGCACTGCACTATATGGGGCTTGCCGACTGGTCCAGATCGGGTTCACCGCTGCGACGCAAGATTTCCGCACGGGCCGCATCTCGCAAGGCAACAGCGGCCGACCAGTTACGCCCTTGAGGGTTGATCGGTGCACCGATGGTGACGCTTATCGCGCCACGGCGCGGGAACCACTGATTCGAACGGAGCTTGGCGCGGGTACCCCGAATCGTTACCGGCACGATGGGAACGTCGGCTTCCGCCGCGGCGACAAAGGCCCCCATGCGAAATGGCAGAAGTCCGGGTGTGCGTACGAAGGTACCCTCAGCAAAAAAAGCGAGTGCCCGTCCTGTACGAGCAACACGTGCCGTGCGCCTTGCATCATCTACACCACGCTGCTTATCAAAACGTTCGACGTACTCGGCACCGAGGCGCCGCAGGAACACACGAGAAATAAACCGATCTTCAAGCTCGCGCTTGGCTACATAGCTGACGCGACGCGGTAGCACCGCGGTCAGTACAAGCCCGTCCAAGTAGCTCGAATGGTTCGCCACCAACACAAACGGACCGCTGTGTGGAACCTTAGCCAATCCGTCGACTCTGAGCTGCGTGCCCGAAAGCCACAGCAATAGACGGCCAGCTCCCCGGAAAATTGCCCAGCACCAAGACACGCGTGGTAGCAGCGCCATCGACAGCCACGTCAGGGGAGCGAGGCCTATGAACAAGACCCAGAAATAACCGGCGTAAAGGCGATCAGCGAACAGACGTTTTGACCGATGCAGTTGCGGCAACAGACCGGTCCACGCGAAATGCGCGAGCTGCCACCAGGCACCATGCTTGCCCGCACCAAGCTTTCCCCGTTGGTACAGCTCGCGGCTGGCGGCACGGCGTAACTTGCCGCTCGAAGTCTTAAGCGCCGTATGTGGTGGTGCCAGCACCACGTCGTCCGGCGGTACACCGACAAGGTCTATCGCGACGCTGTTGATCTGCTTGCGCAGCGTCTCCAAGACGCCGGCTTCGGTCTCGCGTGTTTCCGCCAAAATCACCAGGCGTTCGGTACCGGATGCGGCGTCAGTCGCGGGAAACGCGGCGACACATCCGCGCCGTATTCCCGGGATATTCGCGACTGCCTCTTCCAGCTCCGGCGGATAGATGTTGCGCCCCGCACGAATGATGACATCCTTGGCACGACCGGTAATGAAAATCTCGCCGTTAACGGTGTAGGCCAGATCCCCGGAGTCGAGCCATTCGCCATCGAAAAGGCGTCGGGTCGCCTCCGGATTTCGAAAATAGCCGCTGGTCGCTGAGGGCCCGCGAAATTGTAGCCGTCCCTCTTGCCGATCCCCGATTTCGCTTCCGGTCGTATCCACAATACGGACCTCGTGCTCGCGCAGCGCGTGCCCGGAACCGACGAACCGTAGCGCGTGCGTTTCGCTCTCACTGGCCGCGGTCGCTTGACCCTGACGCATAAACGGCTCGCGCATGATCCGATCGATCACCGGTGCTCGGCCTAATGGCGGAAAGGCCAAACCGACTGAGCACTCAGCCAAGCCATACACCGGGTACATCGCTTCCTCACGAAAGCCGTAGCGGCGGAATCGCTCGGTAAACGCTTGCACCGTTTCGGGGCTTACAGGCTCTGCGCCGTTAGCGGCCATACGCCATGACGTAAGGTCGAGGCCCTCGATCTCACGATCTTCGATCTTGCGTAAGCAGAGCTCGTAGGAGAAATTCGGTCCCGCGGATAAGGTGCCCCGGTGCCGGTGTACCGCCCATAACCATCGTGATGGCCGCGCAAGAAAGGAGAGCGGTGACATCAGGACCAGCGGGCAAGCGTGATACATCGTTCCGAGCCAGGCGCCGATGAGACCCATGTCGTGATACATCGGCAGCCAGCTAACAAAAACATCGGTGGAGTCTGCCTCGAGCGCTCTGCCCATGAGGCGGATATTGGCCAACAGATTACAGTGAGTGAGCACCACGCCCTTGGGCGCGGCCGTGCTTCCCGAGGTGTACTGCAAGAAAGCGATGTCGTCACTTTTCAGCGCCGGTCGCGTCAATGCGCCGTCCGTCGATACAAGCTCATCGACGGTCGTGACGTGCTGTAAGCACTCAACGTGTGACCTCAGCAAACGCGTCAACGGCTTCGCCTCGGGCACCGTAACCAGGATGGAAGCTTGCGCATTGGACAGAATGCCGGCGTGGCGTCGCAGATGGTCCTCGATCTGTGCCAGCCGCGCTGGCGGATAGATCGGAACCGGAAGACCGCCGGCAAGCAGGATGCCAAAGAATGTGAACAGATACTCGTGACTCGTGGGCAACATGATGGCCGCAGTGTTACCTGGCTCAAGTCCCGCTTGCTGCAAGCCCGCGGCGACAGCCTCTGCACCGCGTAGAAGCGCACCATAGGTAATCTCCTCCTCCTCCTTGGAATCATCCCTGATCAGATACACATGCGGGCGATCCGGATGGGTTTGCACGTGCCATTCGAGCACATCCAGCAATGTTTGCGCTTGCTCGGGGGCCGCCTGCGCTTCCTCCAGCGAGATCAGCTTGCTCTCTGGGGTAGTGGTGGCGACTGGCAGCGCCGCCGCACCAAGCACCAATCTAAGCAGATCGCGCGCGGTCTCTGCGGCTGCAAACGCTCGCTCCGATAGACTTATTCCAAACGCACGTTCAATGCGGGTAAGCAGCTCCACTCGGCTTAGGCTGTCGAAACCCAGATCATGTTCGAGTGCACTATCCAACGTCACCCGGATCGATTGCCGTTCTTGCTGACGCAACTCACGCGCCAGCTCGGTTACGATCTGGAGCAGTTGTCGCGTTTTGTCGTCGGCGTCCTTTAACGGGCTCGCGACTTCCTGTACGTCTACCGCCATTAACGCGTGCTCTCTAGACGGGTCATATGCACATCATGTCTAATGTGACAATGAATGCAACCCCCCAGCTATTGCCTCAGCCGCTAGCATGGAATGCCGGTAGCAGGCACAAAGGATGCGCGTGAAGAAACTAGTGCTATTGCGTCACGGCGAAAGTCAATGGAACCGGGAAAACCGCTTTACGGGATGGACCGATGTGGGCCTGTCAGAGGCAGGCCAACGCGAAGCCGAACAGGCCGGTGAGTCGCTAAAGGCAGCCGGCTACGTCTTCGACCTGGCCTATACCTCCGTACTCAAGCGTGCCATCGACACGCTGTTGATCGTTATGCAAACCATGAGTCAGACATCCATACCTGTGATCAAGAGCTGGCAGCTAAACGAACGCCACTACGGTGCCCTGCAAGGACTGAACAAGGCAGAGACCGCGGAGAAGTATGGCGCCGAGCAAGTCCACATCTGGCGCCGGAGCTACACGACCCGGCCGCCGGCACTCGAGGCAGACGACCCGCGTCATCCGCGTTTTGATGTTAACTACGACGAACTTGAGAACGTCCCACTACCCGCGACCGAGTCACTTAAAGACACGTTGGAGCGGGTGCTACCCTATTGGCAGGACGTGATCGTCCCCGTACTGCGTGAAGACAAGCGGGTGATCATCTCGGCCCACGGCAACTCCCTGCGCGCGCTCGTCAAGCACCTCGATGGAGTCTCGGATAACGACATCCCCAACCTCAATATCCCGACCGGCGTGCCCTTGATCTATGAGTTCGACGACGAGCTCAATCCGCTGAAGCAGTACTACCTAGAGCCTGAGCCCGCGCCACATGCCGAGGTGGACTGACGACCG
>JBHIDJ010000109.1:0-10378 GCA_046760105.1 Acidiferrobacterales bacterium
ATTGTCACCAACGCGATCATCCAAAACCGATCGGCGGACGTTGCCCTTGTCACGACGGAGGGGTTCGCCGACACGCTTGCCATCGGGCGTCAGAACCGGCGCTATCTCTACCGTCTTGACCTGCCGCCCAAAGTTGCCCCCCAGGTTTCTGCAGCCCGCCAATTCGAGGTACGCCAGCGTCTGGACGCGAGCGGCAACGTGCTGATCGAGCTTACTGACGAGGCCGTGGAGGGAATAGCGCGAGAGGTGGCTGCCAGTGGGGTGGAGGCGGTCGCGGTATCGCTGCTCCATGCTTACGCAAATCCCACTCACGAGGAGCGGCTAGGCGAGCGCTTGCGTCACGTCGTACCTAACGTCGCACTCTCTCATCGGGTTAACCCGGAAGCACGCGAGTACGAGCGCACGAGTACGACTGTGCTAAACGCCGGCGTGATGCCGCTGGTAGCCAATTACCTTGACCAGCTCGAAGCAGGCAAACCGAAAGGCAGCAACTTGCATTTGTTCCATTCCGCCGGCGGCATGGCCTCCCCCGATGCACTGCGAGCTTTACCGCTGGGCCTTGCCCTTTCCGGACCCGCTGCCGGCGTCGCTGCTGCTGGGCGGATTGCAGCTGAGTTGGGGATCGAGTACGCCATCAGCTTCGACATGGGCGGCACTAGTACGGACGTGTGCTTGATCGTCGACGGCCGCGCCGAGATCCGCAGCAACGCCAGCCTCGCCAAGCGGCCACTGCGTCAGCCCATGGTGGCGGTAGAATCGATCGGGGCCGGCGGTGGCTCTATCGCCCGCCTCGATACCGGGGCGCTGTGCGTAGGCCCAGACAGTGCCGGTGCTGTCCCGGGCCCGGCCTGTTACGACCGCGGCGGAACCGCGCCCACGGTGACGGACGCTAACCTGGCGCTCGGTTACCTGAATACCGAGCGTCCCCTCGGCGATGGTATTCGCCTTGACGCCGAGGCGGCGAAGCGTGCACTGTCGCCGCTCGCCACGGAGATCGGCATGGGTGTGACGGACGCGGCCCTTGGCATTGTGCGCGTCGCCAACGCCACTATGGTGCGTGCGCTGAGGCGGGTGACGGTCGAGCGCGGTATCGACGGGCGCCAATGTACACTGCTTGCCTTCGGTGGTGCCGGGCCAATGCATGCAGTCGAGCTTGCCCGTACCTTCGGTATCCGCCACGTATTGGTACCACACACCTCCAGTGTATTCTCCGCCCTCGGGTGCTTAGCCGCCGAGATGAGTTATGCGCAGCAGCAGACGGTGCGGATGCCGAGCACCGACTGGGACCCGGTACGTCTCAACAGTCTGCGCGCAGTGTTGTTGACACGGCTAGCGACTCCGCTCAAGGCCGCCGGCTACCACGACACGGAATTGATGGTCGAAGACGTCGCTGCCGTGCGCTACAGCGGCCAGAGCTACGCTGTCGAGGTCGCACAGCCGACACTCGACGACCCGAACCCACTCGGCCATGATTTTCGTGTCCGGCACGAGGTGCTCTATGGCTTCGCCACCGACGAGCCGTGGGAGCTGGTGAGCCTGCGGCTCAAGGTCTCGATACCGCGACATCACGCACTCGGCGTGGCGCGAGTGCGAAACAAACAGCCGGCAGAACCAGAAACAATTAGTGCTTGTTACTTTGACCTCGACGGACCTGTACAAACACCACGTTACGACCGCGAGCGGCTCGTCGAAAGACAGCGCATCGACGGACCCGCCGTGGTGGAAGACGCGTGGTCCACTGTCGTGCTGCCACCCGGTGCCTGGCTCACGGCCGACGCGCGCGGCCATCTGCATATCGAAGTTGAGGATCTGGTTTGACGATAAAAGCGAACGTCGATCCGGTCACCCTTGAAGTGATCCGTAACGCCTTCTCTGCCATCGCCGAGGAGATGTCGCTGGTCGTGATGCGCTCAGCACGCTCGCCACTGCTGCGCGAAGCCGGCGATCTCTCGTCGGCATTGACTGACGCAGCGGGCGAACTCATCGCCCAAGGCCGCGACATCCCGATGCATATGGGTGTGATGAGCTTCACCGTGAAAGAGTTTCTCAAGCGCGTGCCAGCGCAGCAGTTGGCACCGGGCGACGTGTGGTTTCTTAACCTTCCCGAAATCGGCGGCAACCACCTTCCGGATGTGAAAGCGGTGCGTCCGGTGTTTGCTGACGGTGCTCTTCAGGCCTTCGCCGTCAGCCTGGCACATTGGGCCGACATCGGTGGCGCCGTCCCCGGCAGCTACGTTCCCGCCGCCACTGATGCTTGGCAGGAGGGCTTGCGGCTTTCGCCAACGCGTCTGTTCTCGGCCGCCGGTCCTGATCGCGAGAAGCTCAACCTCGTGCTTGCAAACGTGCGTGGCGCCGACGAGCGCGAGGGCGATATCCTGGCGCAGATGGCGGCGACCCGAGCCGCGGAGCAGCGCCTGCAGGAACTTCTTACTCGCCATAGAACGCAAACCGTGCAGACCACGATTGCGGCACTACACGACCGCGCCGAGGCGCAGATGCGCTCGGCTCTCGCTACCTTGCCACCGGGTGTTTACGAGGGCGAGGACTGGCTCGATGATGATGGCGTCAGCGGGCAACCGGTGGCCATCCGCGTTCGTATCGAGCTGGCTGGGGACCATGCGGTGTTCGATTTCTCAGCCTCGGACGACGCCGCCCGCGGGCCGATCAATACCACCCCGTTCATCGCTGCCGCTTCGGTGTTCTACGCGGTAAAGGCGCTGGTTGGAGCCGACATCCAGCCGAACGGCGGTTGTTACCGACCGATTTCGGTGATCACGCGCCGCGGTTCGGTTCTCGAACCGGCGCCCGAACGGCCAGTGGTCGGTGGCAACCACGAAACCTCGCAGCGCATCGTCGATGCCATTTTCCGCGCACTGGAACCAGCAGTGCCCGAGCTTCTGACGGCGGGTGGACCGACCACTTCCGGACTTCTCTTGTTTAGTGGACGACGCGACGACGGTGCCTGGACCACCCTTTACGAGACGCATGGGGGCGGTGAGGGAGCACGCCACGATCGCGACGGCATGCCAGTGCTGCGTGTACACATGTCCAATGTGATGAACACCCCGGCAGAGGTCATCGAGGCAGAGTATCCGATCCGGGTGGAATGTCAGAAACTACGCCGCAACTCGGGCGGTGCCGGGGCACACCGCGGTGGCGATGGCCTTTACCGGGAATACCGCGTGCTCAGCGACGAGCTGTCGCTTACGACCATGTTCGATCGCCGCACGGTGCCACCCTATGGGCTTCAGGGCGGCGAGCCAGGCGCTCCCTTCCGAGTGACTGTGGTTAAAGCCTCCGGTGAGCAATTCGAAATGCCGGGGAAGGCAAACATCCGGGTGGGCCGTAATGATCGGATCGTTGTTGAAAGCTGTGGTGGTGGCGGCTACGGACCGCCCCAGAATCACCAGAGCCGGCATAGTGAACGCAAGAAGGAGAGCTCATGAAACTCGAGAACAAGCACGCCATTGTCACCGGCGCCGCAAAGGGTATGGGCGCCGCCATCACTCTGACGTTGGCCCGCGAAGGGGCCGATGTGGTGCTAACCGCACGCGATGTCGAGGCGCTCGAGCAGGTCGCCGAGGAGGTCCGCAAGCTCGGCCGACGTGCTGCGGTCGTGGCGGCTGACGTCACCGACGACGCGCAGGTTAAGAATATGGTTGAAAAAGCGAAGGCGTTCTTCGACGGGCGTGTCGATATTCTGGTCAACGTGGCAGGCGTGACCGGGCCAATCGAGACGCCGGTGTGGGAGATCGATGCCGACGATTTCAACGCCGTCATCGAAGCGAACGTCCGCGGCACGTTCCTGCCGATCAAGTATGTAATCCCCACAATGGTCACCCAGAAGAGTGGTAAAGTGGTAAATATCGGCGGTACATCCGGGCTGCGAGGCTACAAGTACCGCGCTGCCTACAGTTCGTCAAAATGGGCAGTCCGCGGTCTCACGCGGACCGTCGCACTCGACGTGGGCGAATACGGCATCAACGTCAACGTAGTCTGCCCTGGTATTGTGCACACGCCGCGTATGGATAGACTTTGCGAGGAAAAAGCACGTGTGCGGGGTTGGACTTCTGAACAGGTGTATGATGAGTACATCCAGGACATGGCCCTGCGACGAGTTACCGAGCCGGAGGACATCGCCAACGCCGTGTTGTTCCTGGCCAGCGATGACAGCCGCAACATCACCGGACAAGAGATCACTGTCGACGGGGGCTGGGACATTTGAACGCAGGCAACAAAGGAATTAGCGCTATCAGGTGCAAGTGCCGGACCCCGGCAAGTTGTCCATTCGCATAGTGGTCCGCTGTTAAGTCTTGAGTCGAAGAAATGTTTGCGGAATTTGATCTCGTCATACCCACCGATCTGGATCAAGCGCTGCAGATTCTGGCACAGGGCGGGCGCGAAGGCGGTACGAAAGACAGCAACGGCACCGTACCTCTAGCCGGTGGGACCAACCTATTAGTAGATATTCGCGCTCGGCGTGCGGCGCCAACGTGTCTGCTCGGACTCGACAAGCTCGAGGAACTGCGAGGTATCGTCGTCGACCACGGGCGCGTGTCCATCGGTGGGCGCACGACCATGAGCGATATTCTGCTCGATCCGAGGATGCTGCAATACGCACCCTCGCTGGTGGAATCTGCCCGCGTCTTTGGCGGACAGATGGTACGCAACACTGCTACGGTTGCTGGCAACATTTGTTATGGCTCGCCCGCCGCTGACGCTGTGCCGCCCCTACTATCGCTGGACGCCGAGGTGGTACTGGCGAACCGTACAAGGCGCCGTGTGGTGCCGCTACATCAGTTCTTCCTCGGTTACAAGGAGGACGTGCGCCACTCGGATGAACTGGTGGCCGGGATCGCCTGGCCGGTGCCTGCGGTCAGGTCAGCGAATTTGTTCTACAAGCTCGCCCGGCGCAAGGGCGACGCGATCACGGTGGCGGGGGTCGCGATCACCGTCGCGGTCGAGGCGGGTAAATGCACGGCGGCGCGTATCGCGCTCGGCGCGGTTGCCCCGGTCGTCAAACGTGCACCAGCGGCAGAAGAGATGTTGGTCGGTCAGGTCCTAACGCCGACGGTAATCGAAGCCGCCGCCCGCCAGGCAGCGGAGACATGCGAGCCCATCGACGATGTGCGTGCCTCGGCGGAGTATCGTCTTCATTCGATCCATGTCTTGACTCGACGCCTGCTGACCCAGGCCTGGGAACAGCTTTCTTGATACGGGGAGATCGCTATGGTTGAGGAAAAACTTATCACTCTGGACATAAACGGACTCCGCTGCGAGGCACGCGTGGCCGCCAACCAGACACTCCTCGAGACCTTGCGTGAACTCGGCTACTTCGAGGTCAAAAGCGGGTGCGAGAAAGGAGACTGTGGCGCCTGCGCCGTACTGTTGGACGGTGTCGCCATAGATAGTTGCCTAACGCTAACGTGGACGGTTGAAGGGCGGTCCCTTACCACCGTCGACGGTTTGAGCACCGGCGAGAACTTGCATCCACTGCAGGTCGCGTTCATCAAACACGGGTCGATCCAGTGCGGCTTCTGCACGCCGGGCTTGATCATCGCGGCACAGTCCATGCTCAACGCCACGCCAGATCCGAGTGATGAGGACATCCGTCTCGCACTGAGCGGGAACTTGTGCCGGTGCACGGGCTACACAAAGGTATTCCAGGCGGTGCGCGAAGTCGCGGGGATGATGCTCGAACGGGAGAAACAGTCGTGAACGAGACAACCGACTATTCGAGTGCAGCCCGAAACATCAACCTGCGGCAAGTCGGGCAGCCGCTTGAGCGCACGGATGCCCCGGGGAAGGCGACTGGCAAGACGCGCTATGCCGGCGATTACACGATGCCTCACATGCTGCATGTCAAGGTGCTGCGTAGCCCAATAGCAAGCGCCCGTCTACGCCGCCTTGATGAATCGAAGGCGCGAGCGTTGCCGGGCGTGGCGTGCGTACTGACCGCAGCCGATGTGCCTGATCGACTGGCCCCTACCGACATTCCCGGCCAGACAGGAGCCAAGCGGCTGGCGACCGGCCAGCAGATCCTAGTCAAAGAGCGGGTGCGCTATCAGGGGGAGCCGCTTGCGTTGGTGGCCGCCGAAACATTGGCTATCGCCGAGAAAGCATTGGAGCTAATCGAATACGACCTAGAACCGTTGCCGGGCGTATACGATCCCTTCGAGGCCATAAAACCCGGCGCGCCGCTGGTACAGGAGACTGACAACGTCGTCGCCCGACTCAAGGTTCGCAAGGGCGACCTCGACAAGGGTTTCGCCGAAGCCGATCGGGTGATCGAAAACAGCTACCGAACACAGTTCATCGAGCATGCCTTCCTCGAGCCGGAAGTAGGACTGGCCTGGGTGGATGAGAACGACGTCATCAACATCCGTGTCTCCACTCAGGTAATCGAACATTTCCGCTTCATCGCCGACGCTGTCGGTGTGCCTCACAACAAGGTGCGCATCAGGGGTGCGTTGGTTGGCGGCGGCTTTGGCGGCAAGGAGGATCTCACGGTCGAGATCTATCTGGCGCTGTTGGCGAAGGCAACGAAACGGCCGGTACGCCTGGTGTACAGCCGCGAGGATTCCTTCTTTGGCCACGGCAAGCGCCATCCTTTCGTCATGACCTACCGCACCGGTGTCAGCAAAGACGGCAGGATCACCGCGCTTAAAGTGACGATGACGGCGGACGCTGGTGCCTACGTTTTCTTAAGCCCCTACGTGCTCCTGTATGCCCTGGTGGCAGCGCCTGGTCCGTATCGTGTGGACAACCTGCACGTGGATAACGTCGCCGTCGCCACCAACAACATGTATACCAGCGCCTTCCGCGGCTTCGGCGCAGCCCAAGCGTGCATCGCCTACGAGGCGCAGATGGATGAGGTAGCCAAGGCGCTCGGCATGGATCGCATGGAGCTCCGACGGCGTAATTTCCTGCAAACGGGCGACACGCTCGCCACCGACGTCCCCATCGAGAGCGCGGTGTGGACCGATACCTGCATGACCAAAGCGTGGGAGGCGCTCGGTGAGCGCCCGCCTAATGCGGGACCGTTGAAAGTGGGCCGTGGGGTGGCCTGCTATCAACAAAGCTACGGCCGCATTGTGTGGCTGCACGACACTTCCGAGGCCTGGGTCGGGGTCGAAGTGGACGGCACTGTGGTGGTGCGCTCGGGCGTCACCGATATCGGTGCCGGACAAATCTCGGCCCTAGGCCAGATTGCAGCCGAGTTGCTCGGTGTGTCGCTGAACGATGTCACGATCTACACCAGCGACTCGGCGACAACGCCGCTCGCGGGGACGACCACCGCCACGCGCGGACTCTATATGACGGGCAACGCCGTGCGACGTGCGGCGACGGCTGTGCGCGAGCGGCTCGTGGCGCGCGCTGCCAAATTCCTTGGCGTCGAACCAGGTAAGGTCGATCTGGCTGATTCGCGCGCTTTTGTTATTGACGATCCAGATCGTTTCATCGCGTTTAAGGAATTAGTCACGATGTGCGCGTCCGAGGGCATTCATCGCTCGCAGTTAGCGATGTTCCGCGCCCCGTTCGGCGACCAGCTTGATCCCGAAACCGGTCGGGGCCGGGTGCACCCCGACTACGCTTACGGCGCGCATGCGGTGGAAGTGGCAGTCGATACGGAAACCGGCGAAGTCACGGTGCTCAAGAGTGTTGGTGCCCATGATGTGGGACAGGCTATCAATCCGGCGGCGGTCACCGGCCAGATCGAAGGCGGCGCCCTCATGGGCCAGGGCTACGCGCTGAGTGAGGAGATGCGCTACGAGGAGGGTCAGCTGGTGTCCCCGTCCTTTAGCGAGTATCTCATCCCGACCAGCATGGATGTGCCCGAGATCAAGTCTGTCATCCTCGAGTCGCGCAGCGGGCTTGGCCCCTTCGGTGCCAAAGGCATTGGCGAACCCGCGTTCACTCCAGTGGCACCGGCCATTGCCAACGCGGTCGCCGACGCCATCGGTGTGCGCGTGTATGATCTCCCGATCACGCCGGAGAAAATCGTGAAAGCGCTCAAATGTACCGAGGCTGCAGAACCGGATCCCGAAATCACCGCCCCTCCGATGCAATGAGTACGTCCAGGACCAGCACCTGCGAATGCTAAGAGGCGGGACACGAGCCGTGCTTGGCCAACAACAAGTGAACACGTTCTGGAGAGACGGATACCTGGTCGTTGAGGGTGCCGTGACACTGGCACAGCTGACAGCGGCGCGGCGCGAACTCGAAGACTGGGTGGCAGAGAGTCGCAGGCATGATGCACCGTTTGGGCAACCCACCATCGATGGTCGTCCCCGCTTCGACATGGGGGATGAGCATAATTCGCGCAACCCGGCTCTCCGGCGCGTCAACAACCCGTCAGAAATATCTGCGGCCTTTCGAGAGATCATGCTCAAATCGCCAATGGTCGATATGATCGCCGATCTCATTGGCCCCAGCATCAAGTTCCATCACTGTAAGATCAATACAAAGCTGCCGGGATCGCGTACTGAGGTCGGCTTCCACCAGGACTTCGCGTATACACCACATACCAATGCCGATATCGTGGCAACAATGGTGATGCTGGATGATATGGACGAAACGAATGGATGTTTGCTGGTCGTGCCGGGCAGTCACGTAGGCCCAATTTATTCGTTGTTCGCCGGTAATGACTTTGAAGGTCAGATCGCCAAGGACGTGGAGGACTCCATGAAGTCCAAGAGCGTGCCAATCACCGGCAAGGCCGGGAGTGCCTGTTTAGTGCACACGCGGGTTGTTCATGGATCCGGTCGCAATACTTCAGGCCATCCACGTAGTCTGTACATATGCGTTTACACGGCGGCGGACGCATTCCCGATCGCAGAAAATCCCATGCCCAATTCGGATGAAGGACTTATCGTGCGGGGCGAACAGACCCGCCGGGCGCGTCTCGAAAAACTGGAAGTGGAGTTACCGCCAAAATACAAGGAGGCATCATTCTTCGCCGTTCAGGGCCAGAAGTCCAAGACGGTCCCTTAGCCGGCATTTCATCAAGCCGCGTTGATACTTTCACGCTGCACTTTTCGCTGAGTAAATCACAGGTAAGGAGTTGGGGATGGTAGGCCACGTCTCACATAAAAACATGTTTCAAGACTTCTTGCATTCGCAGGTAGCCGGTAGTCTGGTCTTGGTCGTGGCGACAGCCATCGCGCTTATCTGGGCCAATTCACCCTGGGGAGAGTATTACTTCGAGCTATCCCATACCTATCTGGGCCTCCAGTTTGGCGAGTGGGTGTTCAAGCTGTCGCTTTCTCACTGGATCAAGGACGGCCTGATGGCGATATTCTTTTTCGTGGTCGGGCTGGAGATCAAGCGCGAGCTCGTCGTCGGTGAACTCTCCAGTAGGGAGAAAGCCATGTTACCGGTGTGCGCCGCGCTCGGTGGCGCAGTTGCGCCCGCCATCTTATACGCCGTGCTTAACGTGGGTGGAGACGGCATTTCCGGCTGGGGCATCCCCATGGCCACCGACATCGCCTTTGCCCTGGGGGTGCTGTCCCTGTTCGGTTCGCGTGTACCCATCGGGCTGAAGGTGTTCCTCACCGCCCTGGCCATCGCCGATGACCTGTTGGCGGTCGCGGTCATCGCGGTGTTCTACACCCCAGATCTATCCATCTTACCGCTGATAATAGCCGGCATATGTACCATACTCATGGTGGTGGCAAACCGTGTGGGGATTCGCGCCACCTGGGTGTATACGGTGCTTGCGCTTCTGGTTTGGGTCGACGTGCTGGGATCGGGCGTGCACGCCACCATCGCCGGGGTTATGGTGGCCATGGTCATTCCCGTGCGACCCAGCATCGACCCCGGAGAACTCATGGATGTTTCACAGAGACTGCTCGATCAGGCGCACGGCAAGGATAATTCTCTTGACGCGCTGATACACGACTCTAAGCGTCGCACCGCCGTTATGCAGTTTTTGTTGACGGTGGAGGATGCGATCCCACCAGCGCAGGCTCTGGAGCACCGTCTCCATCCGGTTTCGGCCTTCCTCATACTGCCGCTGTTCGCTTTATTCAGTGCCGGGGTTGCGCTCAGTCCGGAGAATCTCGCGGGGTTTCCCACAGGAATAAGTCTGGGGGTTATCGTCGGTCTGGTGCTGGGCAAACCCATCGGCGTGATGCTGGCCAGTTGGCTGGCCATGACATTGGCCAAAGTCGAGCTCAAGGGCGTCACGGCGATGCAACTTCTGGGTGCCGGATGCTTGTCCGGTATCGGCTTCACCATGTCGATCTTCATCAGCGAGTTGGCCTTCACCGATGTTGCCCTGATCGACCAGGCCAAAATCGGCATCCTGGCGGCCTCATTCGCTGCCGGTGTGCTGGGCGTTATCGTGCTGAGCTACTCCTTACCCAAACACGCTCCG
>JBHIDJ010000110.1:0-10052 GCA_046760105.1 Acidiferrobacterales bacterium
TTTCCGTACTGGGCCAAATAATCGCCGAACAGCTCCTCGTCAGGGGGAATGTGCTCAGGAATCGGCGTCGATAACCAGGTGTAGTTCAAAAAGTGTCGCCAGTCGATGTTGTCACTGGTCATGTTGCCGGCCCAACTCCCGCAACCCAGAGTGTCGGTGGTTGGCTGGCCATTGAACCAGCTGCCGCTGTTGGCGGCCGCATGCGGCATGTTGCAGTTCACCCGGCCCACCTTCGCTTTGAGTGCCAACTCCACCCGACGCTCGTCGCGCTCACTGTGCAGCGACGTCGAGTGACCGATCCCCGAGAACGCGAGGATAGCATCGAGACGATCGCACATTTCCGAAAAGTCATCCCATTTCCACACGGTGAGGGTGGGCGAGATCTTCTCCCCGGAGAACCGGTCTTCGCGGCCGATCTTTTCACCGATCACCATGAGAAAGCGAGTCCCCTCGGGCACATCGAGACCGGCCTGTTTGGCGATCCTGGTCGCGGGCTTGGCGATCAGGTCGCGGTTCAGCTGTCTGCCGTCAGGCCAGTAGTACTTGCGCAGTTTCTCGCGCTCCTCGGTGGAACAGAGGTATCCGCCCTCGCCCTTGAGCGCTTCGAGCATGTCGTCATACACACTCGCCTCGATGGCGACGGCGTTCTCCGACGAGCACGATGCCGAATTGTTGGCGCACTTGGACTTGACGATCTTGGCGGCGGTGGCCTTAAGATCGGCGGTCTCGTCGATGATGGAAACGACGTTACCCGCTCCCACGGTGTGGCAGGGCGTACCGGCCTCATAGACCACCCTGATTAACGCCGCGCCACCGGTTGCCACCGCAAAGTCGCAGCGCTGCATGAGCTCTTTCGTCCTTTCATGACTCGGTTGCTTGATGCACAACGCCAGGTCTTCCGGTGCGCCTACTTTCTTGAGCGCCTTGCGGATGTGCTCGACGGTGAGATTCGAGCTACCCGGCGTGCGCGGGTGCGGCGAAACGATCATGGCATTGCGCGTCTTGAGCAACGCCAACCCGATACAGCAGACCGTCGATTCCGGGTTGGTGCACGGCACCACATTGGCGACCACGCCAAAGGGCTTGGCGAACTTACGGATCCCCTTGGCCTTGTCCTCTTCGACCAGGTCGCACGTCTTGGCGCCGAGCTGATCCCGCATAGTACCGCGGGTCTTGTTCTGGACCTTATGGAACTTGTCCTCGAACACGCCGATACCCGATTCGTCGACGGCGAGGCGCGCCAACTTCTCGGCGGTCGCGGGTTTCGAAAGCTCCCAGCCGACGGCCTGGCAGACCATGTCCACCTTCTCCTGCGGCCAGTGCTGGTACTCCTCGAACGCCTTGCGCGCACGTCGGTAAAGCTCTTCGATGTTATCGACTTGGGGGTCTGAAGTAGTGACTGTCTGTTGCATCGCTCATCCTCTCTACGAGTTTCGGCGGACTATAAGATGGAAATAGCAGTCCGCTAGATCTTCTTGCCCACTGTCCTGATGCCCGTCTTCTTGCTCGGGTCGTGAATCTCTTCAACGATGGCGTAACCGCTGCCATGCAACTTCTTGCGTTCCTCGAAGGCCGCCTTCCACTCGTCGGGCGTGTGGGTTTTGGCAGGCTTAGTCACCTTGTGCCGCTCTTTCAGAGGCGGCACGGGGCGATCGACCGGCCCATCGTAGAGCTCCTTCGGCGTGAGCGTCTCGCCCAGTCGCGTATACCCTTCGCGTTCGACTTCCTCGATGTAGTGCGCGCCGGCACCAAAGGATCGCGTGACGGCGATGATCGCCCACGTGGCCTCGGGTGTGAAGCCGAGATCCATCATGGTGGCACCGGTGGCGCCCAGCATGTCGAGATCGACCGGGCTGTCGCTCAGCTGCTGCGCCGCCTTGACGATTTCCTTGGTGAAGGCGATGTACTTGCCCGCCACGCCCAGCTTCTCGGCGCGCGCGAACATGCGCTTCGCAGCGGGATCCTTCAGCATCAGATCCGATACCCCGAGGGCCGGATCGTCGAGCTTCTGCTTGACCAACTCTTCGGCCGCTTGCTTCATGGATTTACCCTGCGCTTCGGCCTTCTCGAGCGTCTCGAGCAACATGTTACCGAACGCCGAGTACGCACCGTAGGCATGACCGAAGGCGAGAATGGACGCACCGCATGCCTGCGTGAGGAACGTCTTCGAGCGCGCCGTCATGCGCGACATCGCCGCCGGCATGGACAGGCCGTCTTCCAGCGATAGGATCAGTACGTAATTGAGCATCTGATCTTCTTCGATGCTCGCGATCCGCGCCTGGAAGTCGACGAACAACACGTCGGTTATACCGTACCCCTGCTCCATCAGCTCCGTTGTGTCATAGCCACGCGAGACGATGCGGTGCGCATTCTTGTAGGCCACTTCAGAGA
Organism: Acidiferrobacterales bacterium; assembly: GCA_046760105.1. GTDB lineage: Bacteria > Pseudomonadota > Gammaproteobacteria > Acidiferrobacterales > SPGG2 > JBHIDJ01. The sequence goes on from JBHIDJ010000110.1 coordinate 2,392, forward strand.
CCCACTGAAAGGGCGCGCGGGAGCTGTCCAAGGGCACGGTGCCATATTCGCGTTTGCTGTAGTCATAGGGGAGTCCCGGGTCACCCAGGTTGCCAATGACCCGTTTGCTGGTCACTTTCTTGTCCATTAGATCACCCACTTCTTGTATTCACCAGACTCCTTCTGCGCCCGGGCGTATTCCTGACGCTCTTCCTGGGAGGGTACTTCGCGGTCCTCGGGACCCACGTACTTGATCATGGAGAGATCGAGCATCTGCACCATTGGCTCGCTCTTGGAGGCTGCCCAGGCACGACCTTTCTTCATGGCAAATATGGCGTGGGCCGCGCAGCTGTAGGCGCGCGAGACGCTGCCGATGCACCAGGCTGCGTTGGGCGAGAACCCGAGATCCGACAACGCCGCATTGCCCGCGCCGACGACGTTCACGCCGACGTAAGACTTGCCTTCGCGCTTGCGACGCGCGTGAAAGTGTTTTTCCACCGCGCGTTGGAACTCATGGTAGGCCCCGTTGGTCCCGAGTTCTTCCTGCCTCAGGTGAATCGGTTCCGCGCGCGGATCGCCATCGCGGTGTTGCGGCTGGCCCATACCCATCACCGGCACGCCGGCGTCCATATAGTCATCGACCAGGATTTTCGCCATCTCGTCCAGGGTTCTACCTTCCCTCTGCGCCCGCTCGATGTACTTGTTCATCATGTAGCCGTGGGCAGCACCTGGCCCGTGAACGCCACCAAACGTCATTACCCCCGCTGCTACGGCAGTGGGCAGGTTGGGCCTGCCGGCCGTTACCGCGATGGCCGAGGCGGCCGAGGGTGACATGGAGTGTTCCAAGAAGCTGCCCATCTCGTATTTGAGCATCTTTTCTTCTGTCTCGGTGGGGATACGGCCCTGGAACAGCAGGAACATCGCATCACAAAAGGAGTACCCCTCCTCCGCAAGCTCGCTCAGATCGTAGCCCCGTAGGACTGTCTTTTCCTCCGTCTTATAGGCGATGGAGGTTTTCTTCCGAAGCATGGGCTCTCTACTCATCGATAACTCTCCTTGGCCAGCGCGCGCAAGCGAAACAGCGCGATAATATGCCCTCACGGTCTACATACGTCAAATCTATGTCTTCTATATCTATCATAGATAAAATCGATATAACAATTAGCTAACTCGACACCCTAACGTTTCAAGTAACGACGGAGTCGAAGTAGATCGATTTTGTTGACCAACTGGCAACGGTCTTCGAGTTAATCACACTCCCTGGGTGACACGGCTAAGCAGGCAGCGGCAAGGTTGAATTATCTAGATAGTCATGCATGTGGACGACAACTGTTTCCGAATTGAGAAAAACCACAGCATAGGCTGGCGGCTCGTGGTTCTTTGGCACAGGTCTAACAGTTTCGAAATCCAATGCCACCTGATGGTTCGTTCCGCGCACGAATGAACACGGGATGCCGAGCCAACTCCCGGCGATGGGACGGTGTACGTGGCCGAAGAAGATGTGCTTGATGTTGTCGAACGGCTCGATCGTCTCGCGAAGATGATTCGGATCCAGCAGCCGGATGTTATCAAGCGACGGGATACCGATTTCAAACGGGGGATGGTGGATGAATAGATAGACCGCCTCGCTGCCCGCTTCTTCAAGACGTGCTCGCAGCCACGTTGCCCGTTGCCCACAGAACGATCCCCACCCTACACCCGGTTCATGCGAGTCGAGCAGAATGAAGCGGCCGGCATTGGTATCGACGATACATTGCACGAACCCGTTCTCGTCACACGGCACCTCGGGAAAGATTGCTTTAAATGCTTGGCGATCATCGTGATTGCCGAGCATTAAGTGATAGGGCATCGATAGCGCCGACAGGCAATCACGAAGGTTACGATACGCGTCGCTATACTCGTCGTGCGCAAGATCACCGGTGAACACGCACAATTCCGCGTCGGGGTGATTGGCGTTGATATCGGCGATGCAGGCGTCGAGCCGTGCGCGCGGGTCGAGCCCAAGAAGCTGTTGTCCGGGCGGCATGATATGCATATCAGTCACTTGGATAAATTTCATGAGCTATTCTCATTTGGCTTCGGTTGTTTCATTTTCCGACACTTACCTTCGCCCAAGGCGACATCACGAAGGCGCCGCCTGCACCGATCCCACGTGCTGCATCCCACCCCACAATATTCGGACAAGCAAACAATGCAGGATACACGCCATGTGTCGCCGTTTCGATCTGATTGTTCTCAGATAATTGTGCAACGATCTCCGGCGCCAACCGGTCGTCAGCTCTGACCAGTGGCGTCCCACTTACGTCGATACGGGGTCGGTGGCACGCCTCTTCCACACTCATGGCGAAATCCACAAGGAAAGAGATCAACTGAAACACCGCTGGCATGATGCGGCGTCCGCCAGATGCGCCGAGCGCGAACCGCACACCGTCTTCTCGCTCAATGATGGCCGGACACATATTGGACAGCGGCCGCTTTCCAGGCCCGATCGAATTCGGTCTCCCGGGACGGGGGTCGAACCACATGATACCGTTGTTCATCAGAATCCCGGTTTCGGGCAGCATTACCTTGGATCCGAATACCGACAACAGCGTCTGGGTCAACGCCACCATATTGCCTTTCGCGTCGACTACGCTTAAGTGGGTCGTGCACGATGGTATAGCAACGTCAGGTTCATCGCCCAGATTCGCTAGGCGCTCAGCGTAAGCGTCGAGTAGACAACTCGCATAAGCCGTGTACGTCTGTGCAGCGGGTGCATCTCCCGACGTCAGACGTCGCGTAAGCAACGCCAACGCGTGCTGCAATGTTGGTCCCGCCGTGAGGCCCGACGCTGCGTGCACGGTTGCACTTCTGTAGCTCGCTGTATCGGCGGACATAACTGTCGCCCCATAGCGAGCAAGGTCTTTAAGCGACAACTTGCTGCCTAGCTCGACCGCCTCGGCAATGATCGCTCTAGCAATGTCTCCTTCGTAAAAGTCTCGTGATCCAGCATGCGCCAGTCGTTTTAGGGTGTGGCCGAGGTTGCCGAGCTTTACGTGCGGTAGCGGACCGCCCCACTGGCCTGCCGGCACGAAACCGTCTGGCAGATAGGTCCGTGTACTCTCCGGAAACCGCGCGAGCGCCGGTGCGGCGGCTGCGATCTTAAGAGTTGCGTACCAGTCGACTGTGATACCGTGCTCCGCGAGTTCGACCGCGGGCGCCAGCGACTCGGCCCAGGATCGCGTGCCGAAGCGCTCAAGTGCGAGCGCGTGGCCGGCCACGAAGCCGGGTATAGCAAAAGAGAAGGGTCCGAGCACATTGCGCTCCTCGAGTACGGCAGGCCAGCCGAAGAGATCAGAGTCCGTGCCCTCGACGAGCGGATAGTCTTTCGGATCGAGCCCTTGCGGGGCACGCATCAAGAAATCGATGGCGTACACGCGCTCCTCAGCCGCCACATAGATGAGCATAAACCCACCGCCGCCAAGGCCACTCATCCAGGGCTCGACCACGCCGATGGCCAACCCAGTCGCCACCGCGGCGTCGACCGCGTTGCCGCCATCCGCGAGGACACGGGCACCAACGTCAGAGGCCAGGTAGTGTTGGCTCGCCACCAGACCGCTTGCTGCCTCCACAGCGGGCTTTCGCACCGTCCAGGTCTCAAGGGCCTTATTCCTGGGTTTGTTGCTCATTCTGTAATGATGGCGGGAATAACGCGTTTATTCAGCACCATAACATAGTTAGCTCATAGCCGTATGACACCTATAGGAGAACGCCACACCGGCAACGCTTGCAGGAACATAGTAAAAGGATTAGATTTTGGATGGTTTAGGCGGTCGCAAGCCCATTTTAGCGTCCTACGACATCGGCGCGTGTCGGCCTTACATGCCGCCTCTTCCCCAGATACACCACAAATGGAGGAGACTGAAATGTTCAGCGTAATATTTTCCCCATCGAAATATCTCTACGCGGTCGTCCTCGTCCTGTTCTTCGTCTCATCGGCAGCTAACGCCGCCTGCATGAATCGGGGCGATCTGGACTCCCGCTACTGTGACGACAACGGCGATCTGGTGGCCGATACACCAAAAGACTCGAACCAGTTGCTCGATCCCGATACGCTGATTTTCTCGTACACGCCGGTCGAGGATCCCTCGGTTTATGAGAACGTCTTCACGGAGTTCATAGACTACCTCGCCAAGAAAACCGGTAAGCGGGTCAAGTGGTATGGGGCTGAGTCCTACGCGGCGCAAGTTGAGGCCATGCGTTCCGGGCGTCTACATATAGCTGGAATTTCGACCGGTCCCACCGCGTTCGGCGTCAACCTAGCTGGCTATGTGCCGTTCGCCATCATGGACGGGCCGAAGGGATATGGCTATAAGTTGCAGCTGATTACCCAGAAGGACTCAGACATCAAAACCGTGCAGGATCTGAAGGGCCGCAAGATTGCTCATGTGACGCCGTCCTCGAACTCGGGTAACCAGGCACCGCGTGCCTTGTTCAAGAAGATGGGTATAGTCCCAGACGAGGACTACAAGGTCACCTATTCGGGCAAGCACGATAACTCGATCATGGGCGTGGCGAACAAGGATTATGATGCTGCACCCATCGCTTCTACTGTGCTCGACCGAATGGTGGAGAAGGGTATCGTTAAACGCGGAGACCTTCGCATCATTTGGGAGTCGAACCCGTTCCCCACCACCTCCTATGGCATGGCCCACAACCTGCATCCCAACCTCCAAAAAAACATACGAGACGCTTTTCTCAGTTTCGATTGGTCGGGCACCGGCCTAGAGAAGGAATTCGGGGGTAGCAACGCGTGGGACAAGTTCGCCCCCATCACCTATAAAGAACATTGGAGTGTGATCCGCACCATCCAAAAACACAATGGCATAGTCTATAACCAGGAGAGTCTCAAGGCGCTGAAGGTCAAGAAAAAGAAGAAGAAAAAGAAAAACTAACAATAGCTAACCTACACTTAATGAACCTGTAGAGCCCCGTCGGGTGGTTTTCGGCGGGGCATTCCTGTATTATTTTTTCGCATGCTTTTCATTACCGATCTCGCCAAGGTCTATCCCACCGGTACGCACGCGCTTAATGGCGTCACGCTGACAATTGAAGAACCACAGGTTGTCGCCATCATTGGTTCATCGGGGGCAGGTAAGAGCACGCTGATTCGTTGCGTTAATCGGCTTGTCGAACCCACATCTGGCCGGGTGGTTCTAAAAGATGTCGACGTGACCTCACTCTCCCGACGGGATCTGAGAAAGGCCCGTCGGCGCATGGGCATGATCTTCCAGGAATACAACCTAGTCGAACGCCTCACGGTTATGGAGAATGTGCTGTCGGGGCGCCTTGGTTATGTGAGTTTCTGGCAGGCATATCGAAGAAAATACCCGTCGGAGGACATCACTGCCGCGTTCGGACTCCTCGATCGAGTCGGCCTCAACGGCTACCACAACACCCGCGCCGATGCACTGTCCGGCGGCCAACGTCAACGTGTAGGCATTGCGCGGGCGTTGACGCAGCACCCGGATCTCCTGCTCGTCGACGAACCCACGGCAAGTCTCGATCCCAAGACCTCGCGTCAGATCATGCGACTTTTGTGTGAGCTGGCACATGAGAGGGGAACGCCCGCTCTCGTGAACATCCACGACGTGGGTCTTGCCCAGAGCTATGCCGATCGGATTGTCGGTCTTGGTGACGGCCAGGTCGCCTTCGACGGGACGCCCGACAAACTGACGCACCAGGTGCTGACCACTATTTACGGCGAAGAGGATTGGAGCAAGACTATCCGTAAGGTCGATGAAGCTGACAAGAAGCCCAAGGATCGTGGCGCGCTAGAGCGCGAGTCCGCCGCGGGATGAGCACCCCGACCACCTGGCGCCCGCCAAAGCTCATCGCCAATCCCTTTCTGCGACACGGACTGATCGCGCTCGCCCTTGTATATCTAGTTTGCTCGCTCACGCCGGGCCTGATCCCCTACGTGTCGCTAAACATCGACTGGGGCAGGGCGGGCCAAGGCCTGCCGCGGGCGGCCGACATGTTTGCACGCATGGTCCCACCCGATTTCAGCCGCTGGGAACTGTTGCAAAAAGGTGTGCTTGAAAGTGTGCGGATGGCGCTTGCGGCCAGCTTCTTCGGGATGATTTTGGCTATTCCTCTCGGCCTGTGTGCGGCGCGTAATCTCGTGCCTCTGCCGATCTACCTCGTTGGACGGGCCATTCTCGCGATTACGCGCACCTTCCATGAAGTCATTATTGCCATCTTCTTCGTCAAGATCTTTGGGTTCGGTCCGCTCGCGGGCGTTCTTACCCTCGTCGTCGCCAGCATGAGCTTCATCGGCAAGATGCTGGCCGAAGACATCGAAAACATGCCGCCTGGGCAGATCGAGGCGATCCGGGCCACGGGCGCGAGCTTTCCCAAAATGCTGCTTTATGCCGTGCAACCGCAGATGCTGCCGCGCTATCTCGGCGTGTCGATCTATCGACTCGATGCCAACATCCGCCACTCAACCGTAGTCGGTATCGTCGGTGCCGGCGGTATTGGTCAGGTGCTGGCGGCAAGCTTTTCTCGTTACGACTACGATTTCAGCTTGGCGATCTTGATTACGATCGTTATCTTGGTGTTCATCGGTGAGTTCTTCAGCAACTGGGTGCGCGAGCGTCTGCGATGACCGTCGAAGAACACGCGCGGAAATACCCCGAGGTCTGGAAGCGCTTCACCCCGCGCGAGACGCTGATCCGGTACATCTGGTATCTCGGCATTGTCTTCGTCGCCATTTGGTCGCTCGAACGCCTCGAAATTCCGTGGTTTTACTTTCTCGACGCGCACAAACAGGCAGGGGATCTGTTCGCCCGATTGATTCCTCCTTTCTGGGGGTTCTTTGGGGAGGTGGCCGGTCCTTTGATCGAGACTATTCATATTGCCACCCTCGGCACCGCCGTAACGGTGGTGATTGCGCTGCCGGTAGCGATTATCGCGGCCAGGAACACCACGCCGAACGCGTCTATGTGGTTTATTGGCCGATTTATCCTGGTAACCTCGCGTTCGGTGAACACCGTTGTCTGGGGCCTGATATTCGTCGCCATCTTCGGCCCCGGACCGATGGCCGGTATCTGGTCCATTGCGGCGCGATCGATCGGCTTTGTCGGCAAACTCATCGCCGAGGCAATTGAAGAGATTGACAGGGGTACTGTCGAGGCGATCGAAGCGACCGGTGCCTCACGCCTGAAGGTACTGCTGATCGGCGTGATCCCCCAGGTCTTGCCTGTGATTTTCGGCACTATTATCTACCGCTGGGACATCAACATCCGTGAGTCCACGGTACTGGGGTTCGTCGGTGCCGGCGGCATCGGCATTATGCTCTACTCGTCCATCAACCAGTTTGCCTGGCACGAGGTGTCTGTGATGCTACTTGCCGTCTTCGCTGTTGTAGTCGTCAGTGAGTTCATCTCGGCGACAGTACGCAAACGAATTACTTAAATGCGGTAGCGAGTATCGAGTTTCGAGTAGCGAGGATCACGTACGACGGCACCCGGTTTTCCTAGCTACTAGCTACTCGCAACTAGCTACTGCTGCTAAGCAATACATCGATCGCTTCCGCAAAACCCTCGCCACATCGCGCTTTGGTAATGTATGCCGGCTCCGACTTAAGGCGTCCGGCAAATTCCCGAATATTGGCGACACCGACGGCATTGGGGAAATAA
>JBHIDJ010000111.1:0-10049 GCA_046760105.1 Acidiferrobacterales bacterium
TGGTCGGGAAGGTCTTCGACGCCAGTGTTGAAGTTCATATTACCTACACCGGGACCAAATATGTTCGGGTTGGCGTTGGCGCCCGCGTTGAAATGGCACGCATTACACTTGCCAAGCGCGTTGTCGAGAAAGATCTCCTGTCCGCGTTTTGCCACGGTGCCCTTCAGCGCCAGCGGCAGCGTTAGATCTTGCTGACGGCCGAGCGAAAGCTGAAACGCCTCCAGCGCATCCAACTCCTCGTCGGTGGGCAGTCGGAAATCGACCCCCGGCACGCGGTCCAATCTCTTGGTGAAGTGTTGAATGACCGCGCCCGTGGCAAACGCCCGTAGCGAGCCATCGCCCGGCGCCCCGTCGCCCGACCAGCCGGTACGCGGCCCCTGGCGGCTCGCGACCGATGTCGGTAGCGCGAGTGTATGGGGCACGCCGCGCAAATTGAAGTTCTTTTCCAAGTCATCAAAACCATCCTGATTCTCTAGGATCAGCCCAAACTCCCGCATGAGTCTCGGTCTTTCGAGATCTTTCAGGACAGGATTGAACTCGGCGACAAACAGCGGATCATCGTTCGGCAGGGTAGCGATGAAAGCGGGATCGATCGTGAAGTTGCTTTCTTCACGGTGACAGGTGCCACAGGTGCGGCCGTTACCGTTAAAGGTTTCGTTGAAAAAGAGATCTCTGCCTTTGGCGATCAGTTCCTGCTCAGGATCGGGCGGCGGCATTGACTTACAGGCCACAAGCATCAGTAAGCTCGTCAAGAACGTCGCAATCAGACCAACGGAAAGGGGTTCAAGGGTTCCTTGGGGGTGGGCGCGTCTGACCATAGCTCCTCCATGTTTGTTGCTTTTTCTCTTCCCCGCGAAAGGGTCGGCGTACGTATTCTACTGCAACGGCTCGGGTGCTGTCTTCTGTTGTGGGCGCAAATAGCCGCCCGTAGACCAACACACACGAACTGAGAACGGCCGTTGACCTTATATCACTCGCGCTTAGCGCGCAACATCTTTGCCGCTCGTTATGCCTTTCATTTGTTTTTCTTGTGCCCCCCGAGAGAGGACCGCGAAGAAACTATTATACGCTTGGAACTTGGTCTTTCTGTCCCAATAGTCGGTGCGTTCACACCACTCGTCGAGTACGCGGCGGCCGGCCGGGGTTGTGTCGTTGATTCACATGGACCGCGCCAATGGGTAGAGCTCGACGCACCGGCTACACGGCTGTCGTTGATCGGCGTGCAAAGGACCGTGTCGCAACCGCGCTTAGCGGTCGGCGGAAATAACGGGCGAGCATCCATCCGGCTGCTGGTTGCGGCGACTGGCGGCGGTGCCGCTCCGAAGCGGGAAAACTTGCCGTGTTATTCTACGCGCTTGCTCACGGCGGGGACGACATGCCCGCGAGGCTTGCGTAGGTGCGCCTGCATAAACGCTACGATCTGGCGTTGGCATCGACCGTTGACTCGGTTCCCGAACCGACGGCCACATTTGCGTAGTACGCATCGCGTCGTCCCGGCCCGTCCCAGTATATAATTGCCGAGATCGCGAATACGGCACCGTTTTCCGGCTGGTGCCCAGCTTGCCGCCCGAAGGCGAGCGGCCGTAGGTGACAGCTGGTTTGAAGCGGCGCGAGCGAACTAGAGACGTCGCGGCCAAACACGGGCTCGATTGACATCACCTGGTGACAAGCCAAGGCGGGAGCGGTGCGTGCATTGCAGCTTGCTCATGTGCGGAAACAGTGGCATTACCTGCGGGCATTGGCCGTCACGAGTCAGGCGAATCGGGCAAGCAATGCCGCGTACAGGAGCGGAACATTTGTATGCTAAACATCATGAGCGAACTGCCGGACGGGCTGTTGCGATACGATGCACCGCGCCTGCATGAGCGGCTTGCTGGTCCGACGTTAATCCATCTGCCTGGGCGGCGCGAGCAACCGCTATTCGCATCGGTGCTGCTGCACGGTAACGAAGACACCGGCTGGCTTGCGGTCCGTGCGTTGTTGCACAAATACGCGGGTAAAGAGCTTCCGCGCGCGCTCTCCGTGTTTGTCGGCAACGTTGCGGCGGCCCGCACTCGCGAGCGCTTCTTGCGAGGTCAACCGGACTTTAACCGAATTTGGACAGGGGGGTCCGGCCTAGAGGACGTGCCCGAGTATTCGATGATGTGCCAGGTGGTGGACGAGATGCGCGCGCGTCGCGTTTTCGCAGCCGTGGATATCCACAACACCACGGGCATCAACCCACACTACGCCAGTGTCCGGCGTCTAGATCATCAGTTTCTGCACTTAGCAACCCTGTTCGGTCGGACCGTGGTGTATTTCCTAAAGCCCGATGGGGTACAAGTGGAAGCGTTTTCCGAGCTATGTCCAGCAGTCACGGTCGAATGCGGTCAGCCGGGCCAATCACGGGGGGTAGAGCATGCCCTCGAGTACGTGGAAGCGTGCCTCCATCTGTCAGGGCTCCCCAATCATCCCGTGTCGCCACATGACATCGATTTGTTTCACACCGTGGCGATCGTGAAGGTGCCCGCGCACACGAGCTTCGGCTTTGGCGATAACAGTTTAGACATTCGTTTTATCGATGACCTGGATCGGTTGAATTTCCGCGAGTTGCCCCTCGACACAACGCTCGGCTGGGTACGACCCGGCAGCGACGCGCGGCTGGATGTTCACGATGAGCACGGCCAGGGCGTGAATGAGCGTTTCTTTAGCCTGGAAAACGGGGAGATACGTACTGTGGCACCCATTATACCGTCGATGCTGACACTCAGCGCGGAGTCGATTCGACAAGATTGCTTTTGCTATATCATGGAACGCTACAATGCTTTTTATGATGCCGCGGCGCAAAGGGCAACGGGGGAGACACCCGCTTGATCACAGCGCGGTCGCCGTTGACCTACCGCTATTCCACGGCCGAGGGACCCGTAAATGACTTGACGCGGGCGAGTTGCCATTCGACGTGAGATAAGGCGGTGTTGGCGTTGGGGTGACAAGCGCGTACACGACGCAGTAACGGTCTCAAGGCTCGGTTTCCAGTCCATTGCCCACCGCCCTTTGTAGCCGCTGTTGTTCTTCGCGTTGTTGTAGCGCCCACATCTTCGCGTAGACACGGCCACGGACGAGTAGCTCGGTATGTGTGCCGCGTTCCACGATATTACCTGCCTCCATGACGAGGATCTGATCCGCGTCCATGACCGTCGAGAGGCGATGGGCAATGACCAACGTGGTGCGGTCAGCTGCCACTTCCTTCAACTGCGCCTGGATCGCCTTTTCGGTTTTCGAATCCAACGCGGACGTGGCCTCATCAAATACCAGGATCCGCGGATCCTTTAGGATCGTACGCGCGATGGCCACGCGCTGTTTTTCCCCGCCGGAGAGTTTGAGCCCGCGTTCACCGACGACAGTGTCATAGCCTTTGGGTAGCGACTCGATGAAGGCATGGATGTGCGCGTGTTCAGCTGCCGCGGTCACTGCCTCATGCGTCGCATGCGGGCATCCATAGGCGATGTTGTAATAGATACTATCGTTAAACAGCACGGTATCTTGTGGGACAATACCGATCGCGGCACGCAGACTTGCTTGCGTCACATCGCGCACATCCTGACCGTCGATCAGGATACGGCCAGCGTTCACGTCGTAGAAGCGAAAAATGAGCCGCGCAAGTGTGGACTTACCGGCACCGCTGTGACCGACTACCGCGATCTTACGGCGAGCGGGAACCTCGAAGTCGACATCGAACAGTACCTGACGGTCCGGATCGTAGCCGAAGTCTACGTGCTCAAAGCGTATAAGACCTTCCCGCGTCGTCAGATCCCGGGCGTCCGGTCCATCTTGGACTTCCGGAGACGTCTCGAGCAGGCCGAACATTTTTTCCATGTCCGCGAGCGCGTGACGAATCTCGCGATACACCGTCCCCAAAAAACGCAGGGGCAGGTAGAGCTGAATTAAGAACGCATTGACCATGACCAGGTCGCCGAGAGTTATGCTGTCGTTCACCACGCCTCGGGCGGCGAGCAACATCAGCAATGTCACACCTAAAGCAACGATAGCGCCCTGGCCAGTATTGAGCGCTGCAAGTGACGTCTGCGTGCGGATGGAGGCCGTTTCCCAAGCACGTAGGTTGTCGTCATAGCGCCGTGCCTCATAGTCCTCATTATTGAAATATTTGACAGTCTCGTAATTGAGCAGACTATCTATCGCGGCGGTGTTGGCTCTGGAGTCCATCTCATTCATCGTGCGGCGAAATTTCATGCGCCACTCGGTCACAACAAACGTAAATAGGATGTAGGTAGTGAGCGTGACAAACGTGATGACGGCAAACCACACATCGAGTTTGGCAAGTAATATGCCCACCACCAGCCCAATCTCGAGCAGGGTGGGCAGGATGTTGAATACAGTGAAGTTAAGCAAAAAGCGGATTCCGGCGGTGCCACGCTCGATATCACGTGAAATGCCACCGGTTTGTCGGTCTAGGTGAAACCGTAGCGCCTGGCGGTGAAGGTGTTGGAACACCTTCAGCGCGATCCGCCGCATGGAGCGTTGCGTTACCTTGGCGAATACGACATCGCGCAGTTCGCCAAAGAGTGCATTGGCCAAGCGGAGCCCACCGTAGGCGATGAGCAAGAAAACCGGGAGTGCGAGCAGTGCTTTCGGTTTATCGAGCGCATCGACTATTTCTTTCAAAATCAGCGGGATAGCGACGCTGGCGAGTTTCGCGAGTGCGAGGAACGCCAGCGCGATGAGCACGCGGCCGCGAAACTCCCAGAGATAGGGAAGTAGCGTGCTTATCGCCGTCCAGGGGTTTCGGCTCGGCGGCGGGTGACCGTACTGACTTGGGCGCACAGGTGGCGATATGCTGGGAACTCACAAAGAACTGGATGTTACCCGAGAACATCCATGCTGCCGAACCGCGTCTTGTCGAGCAAGGCAGGGAGACACGGCTGCTTTAGCGGGCCGGTGGCCACCCAGGGGTGTCCATGTCCGATGACAGCGTGGTTTCACCTTCGAAGCTGAAGTCCGGAGTGATGCCGGCGTGTTGGAAGTAATTGCCTTGCAAATAGTCCAGCTCGTAGCTATACAGCAGCGACAGCGTATCTTCATCTTCCACATTCTTGCCAATGGTCTTCCTGTTCAAGAGTTTTGCGATTTGAACGATCGTTTTTAGCGCAATCTGCTTGATATTGTCACGCGCAGCATCGCGCACCAGTCCACCGTCGATCTTTAGGAACTCGATCGGCAGGTCCTGCAGCTGGCTTATCGTCGCCAGTCTGGCTCCGAAGTTGTCAAGCGACAAGCGGCAACCGAGCTTCTCCACCGCCCGCATGAATTCGGCCGCCTGTTCGGGATTATCGTCAAAGGTGGACTCATCCGTCTCAAGTACCAGATGCCTACCCGCCAGGCCGTTGTCTTTTAACGTCTGCCGGATCAAGGGAAGGAGGGCGTCGTTCTGTGACGCGTGGGCGGATAAGTTGACAAAGAACGTCGCCTTCTGGCCGTCCTTATGCAGGTCAGCGAGGCCGCTCAAGGCATGTCGGATTACCCACTGGTCGATAGCGTGAATCTGACCGGACTGTTCCGCAACGGGCATGAACTCCCCCGCCGAAATCAGCTCGTCGTCATCGCCAGGCAGGCGTATCAAAACCTCGTAATATTCCGACGGATCACCGATAAGATTGATGACCGGTTGGTAGACCAGTTTGAACGTATCGTGATCTAGGGCCCGCTGAATACGCTGGCGCCACGTGGCTAAGCGCTGCGATTCTGATTCTTCCGGCGCTCGAGCCACACTTCTTTCCTGCACAGGTCCTAGCGGCGCCTTCTTTTGTTTCTTCGCCTGTTCACACGCGCCGTAGGCCAGCGATAAGATCTTTTCCACACTGCCTGCTGTCTTGTCGATCATGATAAGACCGAGGGTGCAGTCGGCCGCATCGGGATGATTGGCGACGGACCCAGATGCATCTTCGATACTCTTCTTGAGACTATCAGCTATTTTCTGTGCTTTGTCTGGATTGCTTTCTTGCAGCAGAACGGCAAGCTCATCACCGCCGAAACGCGCCAACACCGCGTTGTCGTCAAGCTTGTCCTTGAAAAGTTGGCTAATCCAGCGCAATAGTCGATCACCGGTGAACTCACCTAGTTTTGCATTGATCTTCTTAAGTCCATTTAGTTCGATATAAAGGAGCGCTTTGTTCCGACCACTGCTTTTTGCCTGTTCGATCGTCTTTGCGAGTTCCTGCAAGAAGTAATCGCGCTTGTACGCGCCCGTCAGCGGATCGCGGTCGCTATCCGCGCCGCTGTCCGCATCAACTTTGGTCTCATGGGGTATGCGCTTGGAGACGTCGTTGACAACGATTTGTGTGCACTTTTCACCGCCAATATCTATCAGTGACAGGCTCACTTCTATGCGAAGCCTGGAACCATCCTTCCTTGTTGCGTCGAAATTCTGGGGCTCGGCTCCATCTTGGCTATTCTTGCCGACCTGGCGGAGATACTCTTTGAATTTACCGTGATCGCGTTTGTCGATGAGGTTGAGGACCGGCACACCTTCCAGTTCTTCCAGGCCGTCATAGCCAAACATGGTCAAGTAAGCGCGATTTGCATCGACATGCATTCCCTCGTGGCTGTAGCAGATGGCCTCGCGGGAGCCGTCTATCATCGCCTGATGCTTCGTCTCAACCTCCTTAAGGAGCTCGCTGATTTTGTGGTAATTGTTATGTTCCCGTATCACCGCGAGTTCACGCTCAATCACTGGAGCGAGGCGAGCAGGGTCGCTCTTTAATAGTACGTCGCGTGCACCGGCGCGCATCACTCTTGCGATATTTCCGTCACTGATCTTTTTCGTCAAAACAATAAGCGGCAGCTGGCTACGGTAGTGTTTTAAGGTGTCCAGCGCGAGCAGTGCGCCAAAGTGCGGGAGTGTATATTCGGCCAGGACGACATCCCAGTTGCCTTTGTCGAGCGCTGCCCGGATACCCGCGATATCCTGGACGCGCTGTGATTTGACGGTGTAACCGTCCTTACGCAAGACGGTTACAGGAAGGTCCGCATCGTCCGGCGAGTCATCGACAATCAGTAATCGTAAAAGTTTCTTTTCCAACTTAGAGCCTCGCTGATAACAATAGTTTAGGCCAAAATAGGTCGTGCGTGTACCGATTGCCGCCTGACGAAGGCGGAGACCGCAAGCTCGGTAGCTAAAGCGGTCTATAGACGAGGGCACTCACGATGGGCCATGGCGCCGGGACGTGCTGTCAAACGTCGGGTGATAGGCGGTGGCGTTCCTGTTCTTGGGGCTGTGGAAATACAATAAGGTGGTCGGCTTCTACGCGAATGCCCACGGTTGCCCCCAAGGAATGATCGGCGTGGCTGGGGAACAATGACAGCACGTATCCGCCCGTTGGCAGGCGCAGTGTATAGAGAATCTCGGCGCCTTTGAAGGCTTTTTTTATCACTTCCGCCCGAAGCGGTCCGTCTGGACTCGGGACGATATCATCAGGTCGAAGCAATACCTCAACCGGTGTGTTTTTATCCCAGGGATAAGCGCGATTGCCCTTGCAGATGCCGAGTTCCGTCTCCACGGTGTCCGGCGCCATTAACCGTCCACGCAGGAAGACACCTTGGCCAATGAAGTCGGCGACAAAGTGACACGCCGGTTCATGGTACAGGTTATAAGGCGTATCCCATTGCAAGAGCCGGCCTTCATGCAGGACACCCACCTTGTCAGCGAGGGCGAACGCTTCGTGTTGATCATGCGTCACCATGACCGCTGTCGTACCCTGCTGTTTCAAGATATCCCGTACTTCGGCGCTCAAGCGCTCGCGCATATCGATGTCCAGATTGGAGAACGGCTCGTCCATAAGAATCAGGTCAGGTTTGGGCGCGAGTGCGCGCGCCAGTGCGACCCGTTGCTGCTGTCCACCGGAGAGCTCGTGCGGATAGCGTCGTTCCATGTCAGCCAAACCAACGGTAACCAGAAGGTTTTCAGTAATACCCCGTTTCTTGCCATTTGGCATACCGCGTAAACCGAAGCCAATGTTTTCGGCCACATCAAGGTGCGGAAACAGGGCATAATCTTGAAAGACCATACCTAGGCGCCGCTTTTCCGGAGGCAGCGTGAACCCTGGGCGAGACACGTGGCGGCCGCTAATCAAGATTTCACCGGCGCTTAATGGGTGGAAGCCAGCAATCGCCCGTAAGACCGTCGTTTTGCCGCCGCCACTGGGCCCGAGCAGGCACACAAGACTGCCCGGGTTGACGTGCAACCCGAGCGCACGCACGGCCAGGTGCCCGTTATACTGGCACTCCACATCGATTAATGTCAGCAATGCGGTCAACGCGTGTTCCTAGCGGAAACCGTACCGATGATAGCAAACTGTTGCGAGCGTGCTCAGCTTGGCGGCCGCAGGAGTAGCTCAAGCAGCGCCTTTTGTGCGTGCAAGCGGTTCTCGGCCTCGTCCCACACAACGCTCTGTGGACCATCGATGACGTCTGCCGTAACTTCGGATCCGCGGTAGGCCGGCAGACAGTGCATAAACAGTGCGTCCGGTTTGGCCAACGCCAGGATGTGGTGGTCTACTAAGAAACCGGTGAAATCACGTTCGCGTTTTGCCTTCTCTTTTTCTTGCCCCATGCTTACCCAGCTGTCCGTCACCACGACATCTGCCTCATCGGCGGCTTCTTTGGGGTCATGGGTCAGCGTAACGTAATCAGCAGATCTGGCGAGTAGCACCGCATCGGGTTCGTATCCCGCCGGCACCGCAATCTTCAGGCGGAAGCCGAGCAGCGCGGCCGCGTTCATCCAAGAGTGACACATGTTATTACCGTCGCCAATCCAGGCTATGGTCCTTCCGGTGATCTCTCCGCGCTTTTCCAAATAAGTTTGCATGTCAGCGAGCAACTGGCACGGATGGTACCTGTCGGTCAGCGCATTGATCACCGGCACGCTGGAATGTGCGGCGAAGGTCTCTAGCGTCTCGTGGGCATGGGTGCGGATGACGACCACATCCACCATGCGCGACAGTACACGGGCCGTGTCTTCGATCGCTTCGCCGCGACCGAGGTGCAGGTCGCTGGGTGACAGAAACATACTGCTGCCGCCGAGCTGGGCCATTCCTGCCTCGAATGATACCCGGGTGCGGGTAGAGGACTTATCAAAGATCATGGCCAGGGTCTTGTTGTGCAAAGGTTCATGGCGTTGACCCTTGCGGGCAAATGCTTTGAGTTCGATTGCGCGCTGAAGAAGGAGCACGAGCTCCTCGCGAGTCATGTCCCTGAGTGTTAGGAAATGGAATGGTGTCATGTTCGTTTTATAAACGCGTATACGGTGTCGGTGATGATGGTCACGATGTGGTCGGCCTGCTCGTCAGTCAGTATCGGCGGCGGCAGACGAATGACGGTCTCGGCCGTCACATCCCATAACCAAGCACCTTCACCGTGTGTGAAGCTTACAGGTAGTCGGTCATACGTGGGCATGAGATGTGTGCTGTGTGCCATAAAAACTAAAGCGCCCTGCGTGCAGGGCGCTGGCGTCGATTGCGGCTGAAAGAAGGAAGAAATTCTAGGCCCTAATGATGCGTCTGCCAAGGGCTCCGGCTTAAATACAGAAGATCGGCCAGGGGCCGGGCTTGTGATGCTGATTCGGCGCGCCTGCCTCAGCCGAACATGCCAACAAACTGATGCTGGGGCGTTCCCGCGACCATGAAGAAGAGCATGGGAATGGAGAGCATCGTGTTGGTGCGGGAGGCCAGCAGGGCGACGCGTGCTGCCCGCGCTTTCTCGTCGTCGCTCGCCTCGACGAGCCCGAGCACCTTCTTCTGATTGGGCCAGATCAACACCCAGACATTAAAGAGCATGATCGTGCCGAGCCAGGCGCCAATACCGATATAGGCGGAAGCGCCTTGCAATAGGGCGGCATTCCAAAAGCCATGGCCGCTGAAAACGAGAAAATACGCGCCAGAGAGCCACGTGACCACAGCCGCCCAGCGAAACCACAGCAAGGCCCGCGGGGCGATGTGTTTCGTAATTCCGGCGGCGGTACCCTCGGCCTTCGCCTGGGCGAGCCCCGGGACCTGGAC
>JBHIDJ010000112.1:0-9759 GCA_046760105.1 Acidiferrobacterales bacterium
GATTAAGACTTTGCGCTTTGTCGCTGGGGGTTGATTATGTACTACGTTTGTACTCGCTTCGTCCTAGCGGTATTTGGTGTCTTGATGCTCGTCCTCGCGGGTTGTGCCACGACGGCTCCCGCTAGCCACCGCGTACACTATTCACTGTTGGATACGGTCGCGCGAC
The DNA here is from genome assembly GCA_046760105.1 of Acidiferrobacterales bacterium. Classification (GTDB taxonomy): domain Bacteria; phylum Pseudomonadota; class Gammaproteobacteria; order Acidiferrobacterales; family SPGG2; genus JBHIDJ01. Next base: position 167 of record JBHIDJ010000112.1, read on the forward strand.
CGGTACCCACGAAGGTCGCCTTGTTGCCGCTGGATATTAAGGTGAGCGAGGTGTTCGCCGGCGGTGTCGTTGAGGAAGTGCCAGAGTGGACGGAGCAGGGCGTGCACCACATCAGGCACGGGATTGAGGTGTACGCGGGTACGAATCCCCAACTTCAGATCCTGCCGATCCCGCGGCTCACCGGCAACGAACAGAAGCTTGTCAAAGAGCACCTCGCTCTATACAACATCGTCGCCGGGGGCGCCTTCCAGACGACTACGTTCGGCGGCTCGGGCTGGAAGCACAAGGTTGACCATTTTGATTATACGTTGGGAACGGGTCTCGCGTTTCTCAAGAGTCGCACCGGTGCGGATGCTGGATTAGTCGTTGTCGGAAGACATCAGGTTGCTACCAAAGGCCGAGTGGCGGCAGCGGTATTGGCGGCGTTATTCGGTGGCGGTTATATGCAGGCGAGTAATAATTTTCTGACCATAGGAATCGTGGATTTCGAGACCGGGGATATTCTTTGGTTTAATTACACTAGGGGAGCGACTGGTCGGGATTTGCGCAAGGTGGAAACGGCGGACGAGGAGGTGAGGCGTTTGCTTGAGGAATTTCCGGGCCTCGAAATTTATCGAAAACGACGGTGATCTGGTACATCCAAGCTGAAGCGACCAGGATCAACACGGTGGCCGAGGGAACATCTTTCCAGACTCATGGCGTTTGACTATCCGAATGCTTATTTATAAAGCGCTCAGAAGGCAACACTGATCGGCAGCACGTATATATCCAATGAGGCGGACAGGGCAGCCCGCGGTTGTTGCCAATTGCCAGGGCGCGCGGAACTGAATGTATTGAGCTACATGACACGGGCAATTTTCCAGGCTTAGGTGCAGATGTTGCAAGCGGCGTATCCCCTTCGCTACTCTTCTCGGGGCCCAGCCTTCGCGTCAGGGGCGCTATTCCTCTCGGCACTTATCATGGGTGCTAGCTGTTATGCTGCGAAAGAAGCAGTCAAGCCCTTCGAGACACCAGACGATGTCGAGAGGATTTCTAAAAAGGAGTCCCGACTGTGGATTGAGGCAGAAAATATTGACGAGGCTATCCAGGACAGCGATCAGATTTATGAAAGCGAAGCGGTCGAACAATATCTCCAAGAGATAATGGCCCGACTTTATCCGGGATTCCAGTACACGATCAAAGTACGGACGCTAAAGTCGCCTATCCTCAATGCATTCGCCCTTCCCAATGGGAGCATCTACATTAATGCCGGTCTGCTTGCGAGGCTTGATAACGAAGCCCAGCTCGCGACGGTTCTGGCCCATGAGGTAGCGCACTTTGCGAACAGGCATAGTCTGCGCCAACGACGTGTCGTCAAATCTCGCAGCGCACTGGCAGTGGGCACTGCTATCGCGGGCATCCCCCTTGCGGACCTCATTGCAATCTCTTCGATCTTTGGCTTTTCACGGGACCTTGAGCGGGAGGCGGATGTCGTGGGTTACGAGCGGCTCGAAGCGGTGGGCTATGATGTAAGGGAGTCGGTCAGGGTCTTCGAACATCTTCACGCCGAAGCGAAGGTGTTGGACGAAAAGCACCCGGTTTTCTTCTCATCCCATCCTAAACTCAAGGAACGCATCGAGAGCTTTAAGAAGCTTGTGGCGCTATCGGCGCAGACAAAAGGGCATGTCGGCAGGGAAGAGTACCTGCAAAGAACGCGCCGTGTCAGGCTCACGGCGCTTGAGGCTGATCTGTCCATGGATCGGTACAAGAGCCTGATTCTTGTACTTGAGGACAACTCTGCAAGCCAACGCTATGAACCTCACATTAGAAATTACTACCTGGGTGAGGCCTATCGCCGCAGAGGGGGAGAGGGAGACACGGAAAAGGCCGAGGCCGCCTACCGAAAGGCAATCGAACTGAGATCTGACTTTGCACCGAGTTATCGAGCACTCGGCATTCTTTATTTAAAGAAAGACGATTCACAGAAAGCCCGACCGCTACTGGAAAAATACTTGGAGCTGGCACCAGACGCGCCAGATCGTGCGTATGTGGAACACTATATGAACAGTCTTTGACCGGCGGGTCATGCATCATGAACTTTGTCATAGCTTGCTGTCGGGTGATCGTAATTGTGACCCTCGTCACGGCTTGTGCCCCTTGGGCCATGATCAAAGAGCCCCTAGTCGAGGGTCCTGGCAAGTCGTTCACGATCGAATTGCCCATCGGTTGGGTGCGCGCTAAATTCGTACCGAACGCTATTCTTGCTACTCGAGATGGTATCGGGATTCAGTTCATAGAGGTTGTGAAGCGCTCTCACGACAATGCCTTTCCTAGGATAAAAGAGAAAACCGAGGCGGACATGTTACCAAGTGAGGTGGCCGAGTTGGTCATAGCCGAGATCAAAACCGATGAGCGCTTATCTGGCCTGAAGGTCGTACGAAACGCCCCAGCCACCATCGGGGGAAAAACTGGCTTTCGTCTGCATTTGCGGATGAAGAACGAAGATGGCCTGAGGTACGAAGCGGTAGTGTATGGATTTGTCGACGAAGCCGGATTTTACAGACTAGCGTTTCAGGCACCGGCTATCCACTACTTTAAACGAGATCTCCCGGCATTCGAAGAAGTGGTCAAGAGTTTTCATCTGACTGGCCAAAGCGTCTAAGTGCGTAGTGGTCGTCGAGTTTTTGGCGCAGCGCTGCTGGCGGCGTCGTAGATACGGCACGGACTGGCCACGACGAGCCACAGATTGTCGTCCTGAACGACAAGACTGCATTGATGCAACCCTATTAGGTTTCCCCGGGTCAATTTACTCGGGAATGAGTGCCTGAGGTAACCCTGTGTTTTGATGGCAGAGCTTAAGCTGTACGGGCTTGCTGATTCATTGAGCAAGGGTGAGGCGCGTGTGGTTTCCCAGTCGTCTTGAAGCACTGCGTGGTTTACTCATTTTGTGCGCCGCCGGGTGACGCGCGAGTAGACGTAAAGCGCCAATACGGTCAGGATCACAATAGCCGCGCCCACCACCAGGTAGAACTGCGTGTACGTTAACGTTGGTGTAGACCGCATGGTCACCTGACGATCCTTACGCAGGTATTTATGAACCACCTGGTGGATGTCCGTTGCAGTGAGCTTAGCTATCGCCGTCTCATGGTCGGACAGCCTGCCATCGCTTTTTAGCTCATGAAGATTGTTGACATAGTAGCTGGCCACTTCAGCGTTTGATTCATATCCTTGCACACGCGCTAGAAGGATTCTTCGCTTGGCGGCTTCGATATCCTTTCCGTTTGGTGGGTGTTGTCGTAACTCTTCCAACTCTTCATAGATCATCGCCCGCACCAAGTTAAGGTTGTCTAGCTCCGTGTCAGCGACCGCGGCAAATATACCGTAGTCAACATTCCATACGTAGATTGCTTCAGGACTGTATGACAATCCTTCCGCCACGCGTATTTTTTCGTACAAAACCCGGTTCAGGTAAATGTACAGCGCCCACAGTGCGTAAAGATCGCGAGAGTTGACACCATCAGTACGGTAAACAACGCCCACGGTGGCGCTGGAATCTAGCAACGGCGACAAAGTGCCTGTCACTTCTTTTGGGCCGGTGGGATAGGGTGGGGTCGTCAGACCGGACGGTGTCACTGTGCTTGGCGCAAGCTGGCCGAACGTATCATTGATACGTTCAAGTAGGTCATGCTTATCGAAATTGCCAACGATGATTAGACTCATGTTGTTCGGCACGTAGTATTGACCGTACGCTTGTTTGACGTCCTTTCTGACGACGGAGTCTGGCGTATCGAGACCCGGACATACTACGCTCGTTCCCGGTAGTAACACTTCGTAAGATTTGGTCGTGGCAGACTTGCCGATGCCACGTTCGTACAGCCAGCGCCGCAGCGATGACGTTTTACCGCCGAGCTCCCGGTGGATGATGTCACGCGTCGTTTCGATCGTCTCTGGCGTAATCGCCGTGTCAGTTATGATCTCGTACAGGGTATCGATGGCCAACAGCAGGTGCTGGTCGAAGATGTCAATCTGATACTCTGTCGTAGACTGACTAGTCGTGGCATTCCATGAACCTCCGTGGTCCTCGATTATCCTGTCGAGCTCTGTCTCACTATGTTTTGACGTGCCTGTAAACAGCAAGTGCTCAAGGAAGTGAGCAGTTTCCCGTTTGTCGCAGGGAAAATGCCGATGCCCTACGTCGACGACCAGCCGGACGGCCACATTGTGTGCATGTGTGCGCCGCTTGAGCACGACGTGGAGACCGTTATCTAGGATGCGATAATCTACGTCGTAGAGACCCGGCGGGGCATATTCGCGGGCGTATGTCCCTATGGGCGAGCCGACAACCACCATCAATAAAACCACTGTCAGCGGTTCCCGGCAAATTGCTTTCCAGGCATTGAATAATGTGCATTTGCGTAACACGAAATGAGTCTAGATAATTGCGCCGCGTAGGTAAACTCAAAAGGGTTTGCATGGTATGTTTGGACGGTCGCGCCTGCGGACTCCACGCGCTGGCATAGTGAGCCCTGGATGATGCTCATCACCGTCACGCTGTTGGAATGAAACGCGCAGCAAGCCAACAGGCCGACCTGGCAGCTGGAATCAATGGGTTGCAGGAAGAGGTCGGCGAAGCGATGTTGATCGACCGTCGCCGGTTTCGGCGGCAGCTGTCGCGGCTGCGCGCACGCACAGAACGAGGCAGTCCTGACGACAGTCTGTCGCTGGCGTTTCAACACCTTCAGCGTGAGATCCGCCAGTCCGTAGAGCGCCACACACACCGACGCCTGCACAGACCCATACCGACGTTTCCTGATCCGCTGCCAGTCGTGGAGCGTCGCGAAGAGATTGCGCGTGCTATCGTTGAGCACCCTATCGTCGTCATCTGCGGAGAAACCGGGTCCGGTAAAACCACCCAGCTCCCAAAAATCTGCCTTGAGTTGGAGAGAGGTGTAAGCGGTCTCATCGGGCACACCCAACCGCGGCGCATCGCCGCCCGTAGCGTTGCCGAGCGCGTCGCGCAGGAGCTGACGACGGACGTTGGTGGTGCCGTCGGCTATAAAGTCCGTTTCCATGACCGACTAGGCCCGAGTACTTATATTAAAATAATGACTGACGGCATCTTACTTGCGGAAACGCAAAGCGACCGTTTTCTCGAGCAGTATGACACCCTGATTATCGATGAGGCGCACGAACGTAGCCTCAATATCGACTTCCTGTTGGGGTATCTAAGGACACTGATTAGTAAGCGTAAGGACTTAAAGCTCATCATTACCTCAGCCACCATCGATCCAGATCGTTTCTCCCAGCATTTCAGCAATGCCCCCATTATCGAAGTATCCGGACGCGTCTATCCAGTGGAGGTCCGCTACCGCCCGCTTGAGGACAGCAATGAAGACGATCGCGATTGTGTACTACAAGAAGCCATTCTGGACGCGGTTGATGAACTATCCGCGATCGATCGTGGTGATATTCTGGTTTTCTTGAGTGGCGAGCGCGAGATTCGCGAAACGGCGGAGGCCTTACGTAAACATCATCCGCCGAACACCGAGGTGCTGCCGCTATACGCACGACTCTCGGCCCTCGAGCAGAGCAAGGTATTTCAGCGGCATAGCAAGCGACGCATCGTGCTAGCCACCAATGTAGCGGAGACCTCGCTCACCGTCCCGGGGATCCGCTACGTGATCGATAGCGGCTACGCCCGTATTGGTCGTTATAGTCATCGCACCAAGGTGCAGCGCTTGCCGATTGAGAGAATCTCGCGGGCGAGCGCGGACCAACGCAAGGGACGCTGCGGACGGATGAGTGCTGGGATTTGTGTTCGCCTCTACTCAGAGGAGGATTATGCAGAGCGGCCCGAGTTCACGGAGCCCGAAGTCCGGCGCACAAATCTGGCTGGTGTCGTATTACAGATGAAAGCGCTTGGTCTCGAGGATGTGCAGCGCTTCCCTTTCATCGATGGTCCGGATCCGAGGCTGATCAAGGACGGATTCAAGCTGCTGACAGAATTGGGTGCCCTCGACACCGACGAGCGATTGACACCTATCGGCCATCAGCTCGCGAGGCTGCCGGTTGATCCGAGAATTGGCCGCATGATACTCGCAGCTCGAAATGAAAGTTGCCTTAACGAGGTTTTGATTATCGCAAGTGCGTTGTCCGTGCAGGATCCGCGCGACCGCCCGCTAGCGGCAGCGCAGAAGGCTGATGAGAGGCACCGGCAATTTCTCGACGAGCGCTCCGATTTCTTGACGTTTTTGAACTTATGGGATGCCTTCCACGATCAGGTTCGTCATCTATCGAAAAACAAACTGCGTGCTTTCTGTCGCCAAAATTTCCTCTCCTATGTGCGTATGCAGAACTGGCACGATACACATAGACAACTCTGTTCATTAGTGAAAGGGGTGGGATTTCGTGTAAACCAAGCACCTGCCCGTTACCCGAACATCCACCGCGCACTGCTGACGGGTCTGCTGGGGAGCATCGGCTTTAAACGTGGAAACGGTGAATACCTGGGTGCGCGTGGCACCAGGTTTTCAATTTTCCCGGGTTCGGCACTGTTCAAAAAAAACCCTAAATGGATCATGGCGGCGGAACTTGTCGAGACGGCACGCGTGTATGCGCACACAGTGGCGGCGATCGAGCCGGAGTGGATCGAGGAGATTTCTGGCAGCCTGTGCCGCCGTACATATCTGGAGCCGTACTGGGACAGAACGCAAGCTGCTGTAGTTGCCTATGAACAGGTCACGCTCTATGGGCTCGTGATTGTTAGTGGACGCAGGGTTAACTACGGGTCGATGGATCCGGCGGCAGCGCGGACGATTTTTATCCGCCACGCGCTAGTCCATGGTAATTATGACGGAAGCCCTGCGTTCCTCAAGCATAACCGAGAATTGCTCGGGGAGATCGAGGAGCTCGAGCACAAGTCGCGACGCCGGGACATATTGGTGGACGAAGATCAGGTTTTTCAATTTTACGATAGATCGGTTCCGCCAGACCTCTGTGACGGCCTTTCGTTCGAACGCTGGTATCAGCAAACGCAACAGCAGAATCCACGGCTCCTTTTCGTGACGCGCGAAGAATTAGTGCGTCATGGTGCTGCCGGGGTCACGGCTGAACACTTTCCCGATCAACTCAATGTGGACGGCATGGATTTCGGACTTGATTATCACTTCGAACCTGGCTATTCAGCAGATGGCGTTACCATGACCGTGCCCGTGGCGGCGCTCAATCAGCTCAACCCCAGTCGTTTCGAATGGTTGGTGCCGGGACTTTTACGAGAAAAGCTTGTTGCGTTAATCAAGTCGTTGCCCAAATCATTGCGGCGACACTTTGTACCAGCGTCCCATTTTGCAGATGCGTGTCTACAGGCAGTCTCACCGTGCGATCAACGAGTGACCGCTGTACTGGGAGAGCATCTCGCCAGGATGACCGGGGTTACGATTCCCAATGAAGCTTGGCGGTCTGAGTCGTTACCGCCACATCTGCGCATGAACTTCAGGTTGGTAGACACGCGTAGCAGGGTTATCGCCATGGGCCGAGATCTTGAGGAGCTTCAACGCGACCACGGCGAGCACGCCTGCAAACGGTTCGCGGAAATATCCAGTATGCAGTTCGAAAAAGAAAATATTACCCGCTGGAACTTCGGCGATTTACCGGAGCGTGTGGCGCTGCGAAGGGATGGTCAGAGTGTGCAGGCGTTTCCTGCACTGGTTGATAAGGGCTTAACAGTGTCGTTGAAGCTATTCGACACACCCCACAAGGCCGAACAGGTGATGCGAGGAGGCTTGCGCAGATTGTTCATCTTGCGAATGCCGCAACAGATTAAGTATCTGCAGAAGAATCTCTCAGGCATTCAACAGATGTGTCTCCACTATGCGTCGCTTGGCGGTTGTACGGAGTTAAAGGAAGACTTGGTAAACGCGACTGTCGATCGGGTGTTTGTCGGGGATGAGGTGTGGGTGCGCAATGGGCAAGAGTTCGACAAGCGCGAGCAGGAGGGCAAGCAACAGCTGCTGTCGACAGCGAATACGCTGTGCGAGCTTGTATCCACGACGCTTGCGCACTACCACGCAGTGCACTCGAGGTTGGGTGGCGCCACACCCTCAAGCTGGGAGCACGCCATCAGCGACATGCAGAATCAACTCGAGCGTTTGGTCTACAAGGGCTTTGTCAGCCGCACGCCTTACCGATGGTTGCTGCAGCTGCCCCGTTACTTGCAGGCGATGCTGATGCGATTTGAAAGGCTAGAGCAGGGACCAGCCAAGGATCGCAATAAACAATCACAAATTATGCCTTTATGGCAAGCCTATCTCACTCGGTCTGAAGCCTGTCGCTGGACTGACAAAGAAAGTCAAGTGCTTGAGGATTACCGTTGGTGGCTGGAGGAGCTGCGCGTTTCGCTATTTGCGCAAGAGCTGAAGACCGCCTTCCCGGTTTCGGTCAGGCGCCTGCAGGACAAGTGGAAGGAAATCGTGGCCTCTTAGGGAAACAACATTTCCGTTGTCCAGCCATCTTCTGTGCGATGATAGACAATACGTTCATGTAAGCGGAACGGGCGCTTTTGCCAGAACTCGATGTCGGTCGGACGTAGTCGAAACCCTGACCAGAACGATGGGCGTGGTACCTTGCCGAGACCAAATTTAGCCACGAATTTGGCAACGCGTTTCTCAAGCTCGAAACGTCTCGTCAGGGGCTGTGACTGTTGCGATGCCCAGGCGCCGATCTGGGTGTTACGCTCACGGGTCGCAAAATAGTTATCGGCTTCCTCGTCGCTCACCAATTCGATCGGGCCCTCCACACGCACTTGGCGGTCGAGCGATTTCCAATGAAAGCAAAGTGCTGCCCGCGGGTTGGCTTTCAATTCTTTGCTCTTGCGGCTCTCGAGATTGGTAAAAAAAACGAAACCACGCTCGTCAAGTCCGCGCAGCAGTACCATGCGCACCGAGGGCGCACCGCTCTGGTCGGCGGTAGCGAGCGCCGCGGCCGCGGGGTCATTTGGCTCATCGCGCTCCGCCTCTTGAAGCCAATGGCGAAAAAGCTCAATAGGATCGGACTGCTTGGCGCTGTTCATCGCATGTCATGGACAGGTTTTGTGCTTAGCCATGTTGCCATAATCATGCCGCTCTATGGGTCGCTGTGGCCTTTATCGCTAACATCGCTCTGCTGGTAACGGCCAGATGGAGTGGTACCGTATGACACTAGCGCAGGAGTAGGTAGGCCAGAATGAACAGCGCAACCAGTGACCATCCGATCGGTTCAACATAGGATCGCAGCGTGCGCTCCATCCTTTCGCCTCCCAATACGATGAGCCCAGCCACTAGGAAAAAACGTGCACCGCGGCCGATTAGGGAGGCGATGACAAAGATCGGAAAAGACAAAGCGACAACACCCGCAGCAATGGTGAAGACCTTGTAGGGAATGGGCGAAAAACCCGCAAGCAATACTGCCCAAAAGCCCCATTCTGTAAACCATTGTTGCGCTTTCAGGTAGTCGTCCCAGTAGCCCGTACGGTGTAGTAGCGGCTCAATCACGTCAAACGCCAACAACCCGATCGCATAACCTGCGGCACCGCCGAGCACCGAGGCGACTGTGGTTAATCCCGCATAAAACCACGCGCG
>JBHIDJ010000113.1:0-9751 GCA_046760105.1 Acidiferrobacterales bacterium
TGCCTGAGACCGTGCGCAAGTTTTACGTGATCTTCGAGGACAAGGGCGGGGCGAAACAGGCGGCTGAGTAGCCCTGTTCGAGTTCGGTGTCAGTTGTACTGATGCTCAAGGGCATCTACGGCCGTGAGATGTTCGAAACTTGGCATAGAATGGCGATCATGCTGCAATCGGGTCCTGACGTGACACCGGTGATCACCCACCAGTTCGCCATCGACGATTTCGAGGAAGGTTTTCGAATCATGTGCTCGGGCAAGTCCGCGAAAGTGATCCTGGAGTGGGATGAGGAGGTATAACGACCATGAACAGTCCATGGAACATGCCCGCGGAAACGCCGGCGGAAAAGCCGGTCGCCGAACTCTGGTACGCGGTCGAGCCCCAGGATGGTAACATCATTCGGTTCCGCGAGATTTATGTTGATCCCTACGTGGCCGGCGACATCTGGCTTGTGCGCGGATCGGAAAGGGATCTGGCCGTCGATACGGGCACGGGAATCGTGCCGCCGGCGCCGGTCATCGAGGCGCTCTCCACGAAACCCATCATCGCGGTGGCGCTGAACTGCTACTTCGATCACGCAGGCGGCTGGCACAGCTTTGCCGAGCGCGCCTGCCATCCCCTGGACGCCGCTGCGCTGGGCGATCCGTCCGAGGAAAACTCGCTCGTTTTCGACTACCTGACGGACGAGGCGCTGTCGGCCTTGCCGCACCCAGGGTATTCCACCGCCGACTACAGGATGCTCGGCGCGGCGCCGACCCGGTGTCTTGAGGACGGCGACGTTATCGATCTCGGCGACCGGGTGTTGGAGGTGTTGCACATTCCCGGTCGTTCGCCCGGCGGCATCGCGCTCTGGGAAGCCAAGACGGGAAGCCTGTTCACCAGCGACATGCTGTACGATGGCCCGCACGGGCTCGCATGGCCGCCCGACGATCCCACGGCCTATGTCGCCAGCCTGCGGCGGTTACGCGATCTTCCGGTTTCGTATGTGCACGGCGGCCACTACGGCCGGTTCGACGGGACACGGATGACCGCGCTGATCGATGAGCAACTGGCAGATCTGTCCGGGTCCTAGTGCTCGTCGAAGTGGTCTCCGTGCTAGCCTGGGAGTTGTCCGACAAGCCTGCTGAAGTGCACGTCAGTCCGATCATCGTGCGGGTCGACGGCGGTGTCGCCGTGGGCGCCCTGATTGCAGCGCGCAGGACGCTTGTAACTGCCTCGCTGTCCGCCGCCGGGATGAACTAATCGGCGCCGCCTATGCCCCGCGATCCCCGTTACGACATCCTCCTCGAGCCGGTCCGCATCGGTCCGGTGACCGCCAAGAACCGCTTCTACCAGGTGCCCCATTGCAGCGGTATGGGCTATGTACTTCCGCAAACCCTGGCCGCGATGCGCGCCGTCAAGGCCGAAGGTGGTTGGGGCGTCGTCAACACCGAGTACTGCTCCATCCACCCGAGCTCCGACGACCTGCCCACTCCCTACGCGACGCTTTGGGACGCGGCGGATATCAGGGCCCATGCCCTCATGGCCGAGCAGGTGCACGCCCACGGTGCGCTCGCCGGCGTAGAGCTCTGGCACGGCGGCGATGGCTTGGCTGCGGGCAATCTCGCGAGCCGCGAGCCTCCGCTAGGGACGCAGAGCCGGCCGCTTCGCCGCAACTACGATCCGGTGCAAGGCCGGATTATGGACAAGGCGGACATCCGCGAGCTGCGACGCTGGCATTTGGCAGCAGCGCGAAGGGCGAAGGAGGCTGGATTCGATATCGTCTACGTCTACGCCACTCACCACTATCTGCTCTCACAGTTTTTGTCGCCGCTCAGCAACCAGCGCACGGACGAGTACGGGGGGACACTTGTCAATCGCGTGCGCCTGGTGCGCGAGCTGATCGAGGAGACCAAGGAAGCGGTGGGCGACAGCTGCGCCGTGGCGGTGCGCTTTGCCGCTGACGAGGGCGAAGGCGAATCCGATGGAGAACGACGGGAAATGTTCTCCCTGCTTGCCGAGCTGCCGGATCTCTGGGACATCAATATCCAGGACTACTCGCACGAGATGGGAAGCTCGCGCTTTGTCAAAGAGGGCGCGCTGGAGGAGCACATATCCTTCGTCAAGTCACTGACCACGAAGCCCGTGGTCAGCGTCGGCCGTTTTACCTCTCCGGACACCATGGTGGCCCAAGTGAAGCGCGGCATTCTCGACCTGATCGGTGCGGCCCGCCCCTCCATCGCCGATCCCTTCCTACCGAAGAAGATCGAAGAGGGTCGCCTGGACGACATCCGCGAATGCATCGGTTGCAACATTTGCTATACGGGCGATGGCCTCGGTGTTCCCATTCGCTGTACTCAGAATCCGACCATGGGAGAGGAATGGAGACGGGGATGGCATCCGGAAAGCATCGTGCCGAAAGGCTCGGACGATGCCGTGCTCGTCGTGGGGGCTGGACCGGCGGGCCTCGAGGCTGCCCGTGCACTCGGACAGCGGGGTTATTCGGTTACCCTTGCGGAAGCAACTAACGAGCTTGGCGGCCGGGTTACGGCGGAAGCGACCCTGCCGGGTCTTAGCGAATGGATCAGAGTACGAGATTACCGTGTCCAGCAGCTGCAAAAGATGGTCAACATCGAGGTCTACCGCGCGAGCCGGTTGAGTGCCGATGACGTACTCTCCTTCGACTTCGCCCACGTTGTGCTCGCTACCGGCTCGACATGGCGGACGGACGGCGTTGGCCGCTGGCACCAGGCTCCCCTCGCCAACCTCGGCCCCCGAGATCGGCTCTTCGGTCCTGACGACATTCTCGGCGGGCGAATTCCGGAAGGTGACACGTTGGTCTTCGACGACGACCATTACTACATGGGCAGCACTATTGCCGAGCGGCTGCGTCGCGAAGGTCTATCCGTCACTCTGGTCACGCCGGCTACCCTCGTTGGCGCGTGGAGTGTCTATACTGCAGAACAGCACCGCACGCAGGCCAGGCTGCTCGATCTCGGCGTCGATATTGTCACCAATCACGTCCTCACGAGCTTCGACGGGCGCGAGGCGAAGTTAGCCTGCGTCTTTAGTGGACGCACGATTGGCAAGTCGGTGGGTTCGCTGGTGCTAGTCACGGCACGTTTGCCTGACGACGCGCTCTATTGTGAGCTCGCCGGTGGTCCTGAAGCCCTCGAAGCCGGCGGGATTCAAACCATAACCCGAATCGGCGATTGTCTCGCCCCGGGTACTATTGCCGCGGCGGTTTACAGCGGCCACCGCTATGCGCGGGAGCTGGACGAGCCGGACCCGGGCGACGTGCCGTATCGCCGCGAGCGGGTAACCCTGTAGATAAGTGAGAGAGTTATGAGTATCGAGTCTTTCGACCGAGGCGCCAGCGTTGAAGAGATCGTTATTGCAATGAATCGCGGCGGCGCAGTCATATTGCGCGAGTGCGTAAATACGGAAACGGTAGATGCCGTTGCTTCGGAACTGCGACCGTACTTTGATTCGGAAGGGACCTCGAGTCAGAGCGATTTCAACGGTTACAAGACCCTCCGCGTGGCCGGGATCCTCGCCCGATCACGGACCTCTGCTGAGCTGATTGGTCATCCGCGTGTACTCGAGATCGTCGATGCGATGCTGTTGCCCCATTGCATTAATTACCGGATAGGCAGCACCACCGGTATCGAGATCTGGCCAGGGGAAACCCCGCAGCGGTTGCATTGCGATGACGGGATCTACCCCATGCATTTTCCAGGTGTGGAATGGCAGGTGAGCGCCAACTGGGCGCTCGATCACTTCACGGTGGAGAATGGGGCAACCCGTGTGATCCCCGGCAGTCATCGATGGACGGACCCGCAGCGTCCGACGGAAAATGATACGGTTCAAGCGGTCATGCCAAAGGGTTCGGTGCTCGTGTATCTAGGCTCGGTTTTCCATGGTGGTGGAGCCAATCATACCGAGCGCCCTCGCATGGGGTTGGTCAACACCTATAGCCTGGGTTGGCTTCGACAGGAAGAGAACCAGTACCTCACCATTCCACGGGAGATAGCGGAAAGCTACCCCGAACGTATTCAGCGGCTGATGGGCTACCAAGGGCACGGCGAACTGCTTGGTTGGTATCCGGATAATCCGGACGGATATAACCCGTAATGATGCGACATACCATTACCCAAGCGGCGACTTATCTTGGGTGGAGAACAGCCGTTGGCACACGCCACATCTTTATTGCACCAACATCTTCCTCAAACCCCAGTGCTCGGAAAAACGATTCTGCTGGGCTCGCCCGCTCCGTCATTAGATACACGCCCTCAACGCCAAGTTTGTAAAGCCTTCCTAAAAGTGTATCCATCAAGAGTCGACCGACGCCCTTGTTTCGATACTCAGCTTCCACACATAACTCGTTCAGATAGTAATGCGGGCCTGATACCCAGCGCTCAGTGTGACCCAATACAAAACCAACTAGGCTTCCACCAACCTCCACGCTGCCGCCTAGAAATCCAGATCGCTCGAATATCTCTGAAAGGCGTTCTAAAGCAACCTCACCTGTCCATCCGTCATTCCAAGGCGGTTCGTTGAAGCATTCCGCATATATTCGGGCCGCCTCAAAGAGATCGGACTCAGCAAACGGCCTCACGTGCATTTGGTAAGCCCTAGAATTGCTTTCCGTCTTCTAACGAGCTGAGCGGCGCAGTTTACCGCATCTGATCGAACTAATTGGTTGACGAAACCTCGTCAATCTTCGTCTGAAGAAACTAACAAAACCATCCATTGCCTGAGAGCGTTAGCGGTTTGGGCATGGCGCGGAAAAGGTAGGAGTGACCGCGAACAGGAGCCTTCTCGTTGCTCCACTCGTTTAGTCGCGCGGCAACAGAATCATTGCCTCGTCCGCCCACGATAGCCACACCGGGCTATCGCGATCGGCCGATTCGCTGACCGACGTTTCCACTTCCGGTGCAGCCACTGCGAGCGGCTTCTCGCAGCCTTCCACAGACACGTAGAAGTGGCTCCGATCGCCCAAATAAGCGGCAGTCTTCATGACGCCTTGCACGGCATTCTGGTCGTCAGCGGCGCGCTCCTTCGACAGCGTCAGCTTCTCGGGACGAATTGCGACGACGATGTTTGCGCCTTTCTGAATGAACTCCGCGCTCGCAGGAGCCTTGATCCGGCCAAGCCCAGCAGTATCGAGTACCGCTTGACCATCCTTCAGGTCGGTGACCGAGGCATCGATGAAATTCATCTGCCCGATGAAGTCGGCGACTTCAACGCTCACCGGGCGGTTGTAGAGCTCCTTGGGTGAGGCTACCTGCAGCACTTTGCCCTGGGACATGACGGCGATGCGGTCGGACAAGGTCATCGCCTCTTCCTGATCATGTGTCACGAAGATGAAGGTAATGCCCACCGACTGTTGCAGCGTGCGCAGCTCGAGCTGCATCTCTTCACGAAGCTTCTTGTCGAGCGCCCCCAAAGGTTCATCCAGCAGCAGCACCTTGGGACGTTTGATCAGCGCTCGCGCGAGCGCGACTCGCTGCCGCTGGCCACCGGACAGCTCGTTGGCGCGACGCTCGCCGAAGCCCGGTAGCTTGACCATTTCGAGGGCTTCGTCGACGCGCCGGTTGGTCTCGGCTTTGTCGAGACTGTCCTTGCGCAAACCGTAGGCGATGTTTGCCCGCACATTGAGGTGCGGGAAGATGGCGTAGTTTTGAAACACCATGTTGGTCGGGCGGTGGTGCGGCGGCACCTGCGACATGGGTGCATTGTCGATATAGATCTCGCCGGTGGTCGGCGATTCGAACCCAGCCAGCAGCCTGAGCAAGGTGGTCTTGCCACAGCCCGAGGCACCGAGCAGTGAAAAGAACTCGCCGCCGCCGATAGTAATATTGATGTGGTCGACGGCTACCACCGGGCCGAAGTGCTTGGACACGTTGTTGAGGCTGATATAGGCGTCGTTGTCGCTCATGGATCAAAAACCTGTACCTGAGACTTCTTCAACGCCGCGACGCCGCAGCCACTGCGAGAAGAACACCACGACGAAGGAAACCACGAGGATGACTGCACCGAGCGCGAGGACACCCGGTAGCTTGATGGGGAAACGCAGTTGGCTCCAAATGAAGATCGGCAGCGTGGGATCGGTGCCGGCCAGGAAGAATGCCATGATGAACTCGTCGAAGGAGATCGTGAAGCAGAGCAGCAAGCTCGCGACCACGCCCGGGAACACCATCGGAAAGGTCACCCGCCAGAAAGTCCACCACGCATTTTCGCCGAGGTCCGCCGACGCTTCTTCCATCGATTTGTCGAAACCCACGAAGCGCGGAATCAAAGTCGCCATGGCAAACGGAACGCTGATGAGGATATGTCCGAGGGTGACCGTGTAGAGAGACAGCGTGATTCCGAGCCGACTGACCAGTATCAGCAACGCGACACCGAAAATAATGCCAGGAATCACCAGCGGCAGCATGATCATGAATACAACCGGCTTCTGACCCGGAAGCCGGTAGCGGGTCACCGCCTTGGCACCGAAGATTCCCAGGATAGTGGCGAACACCGCGGTCGCGGAGCCAACTTTGACGCTGTTCATCAATGCAGCAAACATCGGCTCGTTGTTGAGCATTGACGCGTACCACTTGGTGGTGAAGCCTTTGAACGGAAAGGCGATGTAGATGGCGTCGTTGAAGGAAAACAACGGCAGGAACAGCACCGGAATATACAGGAACCCGAGGTACAGGAGTGCATAGGTGTGCAGCGGCCGGTTGGGACGTTGAATGTATGCTACGTCGTTCATGCGATGCGCTCCGTCGCCTTGCGTGCTACCCACATGTAGACCAGTGAGATTACCGCGACGGTGATCAACATACTGATAGCGAGCGCCGCGCCCATCGGCCAGTTATTCACTCTGCCGAACTGTGCCTGGATGATGTTCCCCACCATCATTCCGTCCGGTCCGCCGAGCAGTGTCGGGGTTATGTAATCACCGACCGTGGGGATAAAGATTATCAGCGTGGCTGCGATAACGCCCGGTAACGACAGCGGCAGGGTCACGCGCAGAAAGCGCGCTACCGGACCGTCTCCCAGATCGGTGGCCGCCTCGAGCAGTGAGCGATCGATCTTCTCCAACGATACATAGATCGGGAGAATCGCAAATGCCGCCCATGCGTGTGTCAGCGTGATCACCACTGCAGTGGGGCTGTAAAGCAAGAATTCGAGCGGCTGATCGATGAGGCCCAGACCTTTGAGCCCCGAGTTGATGACGCCGTTGAAGCCCAGAATGATTTTCCACGCAAAAACCCGCAGCAGATAGCTGGTCCAAAACGGCAACGTCATCAAGATAATCCAGATCAGCTTGTGCCGATGCACGTGAAAGGCCACGTAGTACGCCATCGGGTAAGCGAGCAGCACGGTGGCGATGGTGCAGGCTCCGGCGATCCCGAGCGAACGAATCATCAAGGCCCAATAAACTGGGCGGTCGACGGCCTCACCGAAGTTGGCAAGCGTAAACGCAGTGTCGAATTCGAAGCCGTGCTGCGTCCAGAAGCTCATCGCCACCATAATGGCGAAAGGCACGCACATGGCAAAAGCCATCACGATGAGCGTGGGCGAGAGTAGCGTATAGCCGCGCAGCGCTTCGCTGCGCAGGAACATGGCGCGCAGCCGTCCACCCCAGTTCTTGTGAGGCTCGGGCGTTGCGATGGCTACTGCAGTGCTGTCACTCAATGTCGGCCGCCTGATCGTGGTGTCGGAGCCCTTTGAATCGAGCCACCTCATTTTGGACCGACATTCCCCCGATAATGTCCAAAACGCTCGTTATCATATCCTCGTGTCACGTTCGCAGGAAGTGGGGTCTCCCTGAGTGGGAGGAATGCCCGAGACGATCGGGTCTGCGAACGCCGAAAGCATGGCCCTAAACTCCCGGTTCTTGAAAAATTAACCATTGAAACTAAAGGAGAACTTCGAACGATCCCGTACTATCCAAGAATAGAATCGATGCCCAAATGGTGTCACAATAACTTGCTCGTGCTGAAAGTGGACTATTACCTGGGATATCTGAGTTAAGCTATTTTATTGGCTAGTCACCGAAATGCTGGATTGCGGTGGCCGATAATCATTGATAATGGAGGAGAGTATGTCATGAACAAATCCGATTTCTCAGCCAATGAGCTGATCGACAAGCTGCTATCGCGCCGCTTGTCCCGACGTCGATTTCATCAGCTGCTGGGCGCCGCGGGCGTCAGTTTGATGATGACGCCGTTGGCGTCAAGAAAGGCAGCGGCAGCGGCCAAGGACCAGGCAACCTATTTCACCTGGGGCGGCTACGACATTCCGGAGCTGTTCGGGCCCTACATCAAGAAGCACGGTGAGCCGCCCAACTTCGCGACGTTTGGCGGATCAGAGGAGGCGTTCACAAAGCTGCGAGCGGGCTTCGTGCCCGATGTGGCGCACCCGTGCAATGTGGATATCCCGCGCTGGGTGGCGAGCGGTCTGTTCCGGACACTCGACACCGACAAGCTCTCGAACTGGCCCGACCTGATACCGGAACTCTGGAACCTCGAGGGCAATGTGGTTGATGGCAAGCCATACTTCGCTCCCTTCGACTGGGGACAGACCTCGATCACGTATCGTACCGACCTCGTCGACCTGCAAGGCAAGCCAGAGTCTTGGGGCATACTTTGGGATGAGCGCTACAAGGGGAAGATTGGGGTGTTCGCCTCGGCCGGGGATACGTGGTGGTGTGCGGCCATCTATGCGGGGGTAGGCTTTGGCGACATAGCCAAAGAAGAAAACATCAAGCGGGTCGCGGAGCTGCTGCGGAAACAGCGACCACTCATCCGGCTCTACACCGACGATACGACCACCCTGCAGCAGGCGCTCGCGTCCGGCGAGCTCGTGGCTGCGATGACCTGGAACGAATCGCCGGTTCTGCTCAAGAAGCAAGGCGTTCCTGTGAAGTTCGCCAACCCCAAGGAGGGTGCTCTCACCTGGGTCTGTGGCGTTATGATGCACAAGGATGCTCCGCATCCCGATAGGGCGCACGACATCATCGATGCGTTGCTTAGCGTCGAGACCGGTAAGTACCAAATCGATCAAAGCGGCTACGGGCACTCCAACCGCAAGTCGTTTGACGCCATCCCGGAGGCTCGGCTGGCGGAACTCGGCTTGAGCCGGAATCCGATGAAGATACTCGGTGCCGGAAAGTTTATGATCCCGCAGTCTGAGAAGTTCGAGTCGGCAATGAATAAGGAATTCGAGCAGGTAAAAGCCGGTTTTTAGCTAAAACGACCATCGTTTGCACAGCCGCGGCAGCCGCAACGCCGCGGCTTTTCTATGGGGCCAACGCAACCGACGGTAGGGGCCTCTGCCGGTTCGCGCGTGAGCCTGCGCGGCATGTCGTCCGCCGTGTCGACGCACCGCCAAAGGGTTGATGAGGACCGCGACTGGGCCGCTCACCACTGTCGCTGCACAAGGATCCCCAAGCTCCTTCAACCAAATCACGGAGACACCCTTATGCTCCGAGACCCGCGTTACGATGTGGCTGTTCGAGCCGGTGCGCATCGGCCCGGCCACCGCCAGGAACCGGTCATGCGGATACGGGGGCGGCGTTGACCCTAGTTGTTGGGGTGGCGTATGCTGATTCGTGAACACAATTGTCTGTTCCGTTTGGGTCGCCTCTAAGCGGGGGGCACCTTAGGAGCTGTCTAAAGTTCGAGAAATGTAGGACGAAAATCACAAGAGGAGGAGAACCGATGAAAGTCAACGACCGAAATTACCGAAGACAACTGGATGCCTGGGTTGAAGCCCTATT
>JBHIDJ010000114.1:0-9623 GCA_046760105.1 Acidiferrobacterales bacterium
CGAGGTGGTCGACCACATCCGCGACAGCGACACTGACGTGGTGATCAACCTGACGACCCGTATGGGCGGCACTTGGGTCGTCAGCGACGATGATCTTCACGCTCCGGGGGCGGGATCGGACTTTGCCAGAACTGGCCGAAGGTCAAGTGCTAAGGTTTGTCTGGTTCTCAACGACTCAGGAAATGTCGGAGGGTGACTTTAGGTGGGGGACGGTCCACCTGGGCTTGGCGTACCGCGTCCAGAAATCCGCAGCGGTTCCCGACGAACGTCCTCCCAAGCACTGCGGATCCCTTCCCGCAACCGGTCAATCATGTCGTCGATCTGCTCGCGCGTGATGATGAGCGGCGGCGAAAATACATTCATGTTGATCAGGGGCCGCACGATGAGGCCAAGCCGCTGGCAGTGCTCGTCGATGCGCGCCCCCATTTCCTTGTCGAGGGCTAGCGCATCCCCCCCGGCACCGTCCACCGCGGATTCGACGCAGCCCATCAAGCCCATCCCGCGCACGTCGCCGACAATGGGTATTTCCCGCAATTCCTGGAGCCGATCTTGAAAGCGGGGGCTTACTTCACGGACGTGCTCCAGGATCCCCTCGCGTTCAATAATCTCGATGTTCCTAAGCGCTGCCGCGCAAGCAACGGGATGCCCGCCAAATGTGAAGCCGTTGGAAAACAGTGTCGCGGCACCTACTTTGCTGATCACCTGGGAAAAGGTCCGGTCGGAAATAAGCACGGCGCCAAGCGGAACGTAGCCCGACGTAATGCCTTTGGCGCAGGTGATGATGTCCGGTTCAATGTCGAAAACATCCTTCGAGGCGAACCAATGTCCGAGCCTCCCAAACGCGGTCACGACCTCGTCTGAGATATAAAGAACATCGTACTTTCGGCACACCTCAAGGCAGCGCTTTTGGTAGCCTTCCGGAGGCACGATCACGCCGCCGGATGCGAGAATGGGTTCCGCGATGAAGGCCCCAACCCTTTCCGGCCCGAGCTCGAGGATCTTGTCCTCTAGATCCTTGACCTTCGCATCGCAGAAGGCCTCTATGCTCATGCCCTCGGGTCGCCAGTAGGGATTCGGTGCAGGCACGAAATGCACCATATCGCTGATATCGAAAAAACTGCGATCGCGCTCCTTACCTGAACAGGAGGCCGCAATATAGGTGCTGCCGTGATAGGCCTTTTGCCGCGAGATGATGAGCTTCTTTTCCGGGCGGCCTAGGAGATTGTTGTAGAAATGCACGAACCGCACGGCGGAATCGACCGCCGTTGAACCGCCTGTCGTGAAGAAGACGTGCTTAAGGTCGACAGGTGCCAAGTCCGCTATTTTTTTTGCGAGCAGCGCCGCGGGTTCGTTCGCAAGACCCCACGGTGACGTGTAGGTCATTTTCTTCGCTTGCTCGGCGATGGCTTCGGCCATTTCGACCCTGCCATGTCCGATCTGCACGCACCACATACCGCCAGGGCCGTCGATCAGCTCTCGACCTTTGGAATCGTACAGGTAAATTCCTTCGGCACGGCAAATGACCGTGCGGTTCTGGTGACCGAACGTGGAGAGATCTTCCCAAGGATGCAGGAAATAGTTATTGTCATAACTGCGGATCGTCTGCGTGTAATTGTCACCGCTCATCTTGTTTAGGCGTACGAATGTTAGAGGCCGCCCACCTCCGAGATACTGTGAAGAGTTCCAGCCGATCGATTGTAACTCTTTGGCACACAGTCGTGAAATCACGCCGTCAAATGCTTGGAAAAAACTGCCGCCGGCTAGGTGTACACTACTTTCATTAACTTCGCCGAAGAGCCCCGAAAACTCGCGGACGCGATTAAGGGGCTTAAAGGAGTCAGTCGGCCTTATCGACTGGCGAAGACGCTAGGGTGTGCGTCATAACGTTTATGGAATGGCTCGAAGCGCTCAGTTATATCGTCACCATCGTCGGGCTCCCGGGCGCAATTTTTTTCTTTCTGCACGAACAGCGAAAACACCGCGAGAATGAGGAGGAGGCATCGTACCAGCGGCTGTCAGATGGCTATGCCAACCTTCTCCAACTTGCCCTGGACAACGCCGACTTACAGCTCTTCGGTGACTATTCGCAAGACGTGGAACTGACGGCTGAACAGCAAGAACGAAAGAGGGTTATGTTCGCGGTTCTTGTGTCGTTATTCGAACGTGCATACATCACGCTCTACGAAGAAAAAATGAATCGTCACGCGACGCGTCTGTGGCTTTCCTGGGAAGATTATATAAGTGACTGGTGTCGACGGCCGAATTTTCGTGAAGCGCTCCCGGAGCTGTTGGAAGGAGAGGACGACGATTTCAGCCGCCACGATTCGGAAGCACAAAAGTCGCCAGCGTGCGGGGTAGTCTCCCCAAGAGCACCCATGTAACGGTTTGGCGGGCGCACGCTTCTATGCGTTCAGTTAACCTTACGAACGCTCATTTAATGAGTGTTCAATTCAAAGGGATTGACAAGATCACCTTTTACGGTCTAGGTTTTGCGGCATTGCATTGCAATAAAGAGCGAACAAGACTCGGGGCCACGCGATATCTGGACGCAGGATCCGGGCGGCGATTCTTAAGCGCTGGCAATTGCACGCAGCGCTCCGTCATTTAGGGGAAGCATACAGGCATAAACGTGGAGGATGATCGTGGGCGAGCAGGGCGAGCACCAGAACGAGTATCACGACGCCGTGGTGGATATGCTGGAGCTGATCTGGGGCAAGGGCTACATGACCCCGGGCGGGCCAAACAACGTCAAGCAGACGGTGCAAGGCCTCGATCTGCGGGACAAGCTGGTGCTTGACATCGGATCGGGTATCGGCGGTCCCGACTTGGTGTTGGCGGGTGAACTGGGCGCGCGGGTGATCGGCCTCGACCTGGAAGCGCCGCTGATTCGCCGTGCCGAGGCCTATGCGCGGGAGGCGGGGCTGACCGATCGCATCGAGTTCCGTCAGGTTACGCCCGGGTCCACCATCCAGATGGACGATGCTGCAATAGACGTGGTTTTCAGTTGTGGCGCCTTCACCCAGATCAAGAACAAGCGTGGCATGTTCCAGGAGGTCTATCGCGTCCTGAAGCCAGGTGGGGCTTTCGCGTGCTATGACTGGATGAAAAACGAAGGGCCCTACAGTGACGACATGCACTATTGGTTTGAGCTCGAGGGCCTCACCTATGCCATGGACACGTTGGAGAACCACGGCCAGCTGCTGAAAGACGTCGGCTTTGTCGATGTCGAGCTCGAGGATACCTGGCGGTGGTATCGCGACTGCTGTCGTGACGAGTACGAACGCATGAAGGGTCTCTTGAAGGCACAGATGATCGAGGTGCTCGGAAGGGATCAACAGAAGCACTTTGTTGAGAACTGGCGGGCCACGGTAGTCGTGCTGGACAAGGGCGAGATGCGCCCAGGGCGCTATCGGGGTTTCAAGCCAGCCAAACCCTAGGCTAGCCTTGGAGCTTTCGGTCCGCCGCCTGCGTGAGGGTTGAGCATCTAGAACCGAGTGTGGGCTAGCAAGAAATCAATCAGCGCTCGAGTGGTCTCCGGATAGGCAAGCACATTGTGGACAGATCCCTCAATGACGTGTGAGAAGACATTGTCGCGCCCACCCGATTGGCTGCCGCAGTCGCCCTGAAGTCCGCGCCGTCGGTATCGAGGGTCGTTTCGGCTAACCACGGCGAGAACCGGTCGGTCCGCCGGCGTATACAGTCCCCCGAGCCAGTCTAACTCCGCCGGCGCCGTGCAGGTCCAACCCAGGACGATGTAGCCAGCAACGTCTACCTGGCCGCCCCATAGCGCTGTAGAGACTGCGCCCTCTCCGAACCCGCCCAAGAACACATTGCCCTGATCGACCCAGGGGACCCCCCGCACATGGTTGACAGCGTTGATGAGCTCGGCGCGCCGGTATAAATCCACCAAGGGGAACATCCCCCAGTCGCTAGTCTTGCGATCACAAGCGGTGGGTCGCAACGTGCGCGCAAAACTGTTCGGAAAGATAACCGCATAGCCGACACTAGTGAGAATCTTCTCGACTTTTCCTTCGGGCAAGTTAATGCCGGTGCAGCCGTGCATGAACACGACCACGGGCACCTGGATTCCGTGTGGGAGAGCCCTGAGACGCTCTTGCACATAGGTTGTACCAAGGGGCCCTACTATCGGTCGGGACCCGGGCGCCAATGCCGAACGCGGGATATGCAGCCAGGCCTTTTCCCAGGTGTGGTTGAGTTCGTCGGGGTCATCAACCAATTCAGAAGCGGTTGCCGGATCATAACGCTCCCCGACAGCCATGGACGGCGGAGCGCTTATCACGCCGAGCAGGACCAATATGGTAAGGATCCGAGTGCCAAGCCCCATCATATTAGTGTTCAACAGGTGGGCAGGCATAGTAATGAATGTTACCGGCGTAGAGTTCAACAGTCCTTCTGATCTGCCCAACCGTCAGATCCGTGAACCCTGTTTGCAAATTAACTCGACTGCATTTCCGATCCAGTATCCTATTAGTACGTGCCCCTAATCTCAAGCGATCGGCGATCAAATGACAGACGCTGGCCTTAGTAAGGATACCAATAGTCTTTCACTTCTGCGCTGAAGTCCCAATGGACGTGCTTGCTGGCAGCGTACCACGTGATATTCAACTCGTCGTCAGCGGTTAACCGCTCTGCTCCATGCGCTAGCGCCACTCCTAATTTTTCCATTCGAAAACAATCAACAGACATCCATCCTTAGTGCGACTGTTATGGCGAGTGCCAGGCGCAAAGCAAACATAATCGCCTGGCCCGAGAACCGTTCCGTCATTCTCGATCAAATCACCTTGAAGGATCATAAACTCCTCCCTATGTGCGTGCGTGTGTTCAGTTGTTTCGGCACCGGGATCCATTTGCATCAGATAGGTACCTACACGAGTTTTCCGATCGAAACTAAGGGCAGCAGGGCCATCTCTGGTTCGAGCTTTCCATCCAAATCGTAGGTCTCAAATCGCGCTTTCTTGGTCTGAATGATTTTACGGTCGGGATTCCGCGATGCCATGCCTTCTCTCCTACCATACTTCGATTGGTAACATTTACTTCACGCTCTAACAGGCGATAGAACAAACGTTTTCGGCCCAAGTAGTATGAGGTTTTGCTAACATTCTGGTCGATCTTTCCTGTCATCAAATACTTGGCGATTTTCAACCCCGATATCCATTTTCAGCAAGTCCAGGCCGCTCAATGCTTGGGTATCGATAGGCCAACGACGCTGGCCTTAGTAAGGATACCAATAGTCTTTCACTTCTGTGCTGAAGTCCCAATGGACGTGCTTGCTGGCGCGAAACTCATCCAGCCCTTCCTGGCCCAGTTCACGGCTCCCACCTGACATGCGCATACCGCCAAAGGGTCCGGCGTAGTTGTCGGTCAACGGATCATTGATCCAGATCGTACCTGCCTGCACTTCCTCAAAGAACTGCTTGATGCGCACCGGATCGCGGCTAAGCAGGCACGCACCCAAGCCGTAAGGCGAATCATTCACCAGTGCGATTGCCTCATCGAACGACTTGTACTCCATCAGCGGGATAGCGGGACCAAAGGTCTCTTCGCGCATGATAAGCATCGAGTGGTCGACACCGGTCAGCACCGTCGGTTCGTAGAAGTAACCACGCGTGAACGCCGGGGGGCGCCTTCCACCGGTGAGTAGGCGAGCGCCGCCCTGGTGCGCTTGGTCCACGTGCGACTCAAACTTCGCGCGATATTTATCGCCGATCATTGGCCCGATGTCGGTCGTTCGCTCCAGACCCGACCCGATCCTGAGTCCTCGTACGTGTTCGACCAGGGCCTCGGTAAACTCGTCTGCCCGCTGGTTCGGCAAGTACACACGCTCCGTTGCCGTGCACACTTGACCGCAGTTCAGTAGCGCCGCATAGGCCACTGCGCTGGCGCAAATTTCAGGGTCGGCATCTTCGGCAATGACCAGGGCATCCTTGCCCCCGAGCTCAAGATGCAGCTTCTTCATTTCGGGGGCGGCAACGGATGCAATCTGCTGTCCCGTCGCCAGGCTGCCGGTGAAGGCGATCATGGCGACATCAGGATGCGTGACCAGGGCTGTCCCCACCTCGGGTCCATATCCCGTCACTACATTGACGACCCCGGATGGCAAATGGTCGAAGACGTGCTCAGCTAAATACAGCGTGGTGAGCGGTGTCATTTCAGACGGTTTGATCACACAGGTGTTACCCGCCGCTAAGGCAGGAGCCAATTTCCATGCGAGCAGCAACAACGGATAGTTCCAGGGCGTTATGCAGGCCACCACACCGTAGGGCTCTTTACGCACGAAGTTGAACTGCGACGGCGCCCCTGGTGGCACGACTGCACCGCACTCATGACGACCGAGTTCGGCGTAGTAATCAAAGGTATTGCGTGTCCAAAGGACCTCTTCTTCGTTCTCAGACCAGGGCTTGCCTTCTTCGCGCGTGAGCAGTTCGATCAGGCGCTCTTCATGTGCGCGAATCTTTCGTGCCACTTCATGCAGCATCTCTGCCCTATCATTGGCCACCGTTTTGCGCCAACCGGAAAACGCGTCTTTGGCAGCTGCCACCGCGGCGTCGATATCCATCTGCGTCCCGCGCGGGACGCGATCCAGGAGTTCTTCCGTGGCGGGATTGACAACAGCTAGCGCCGCGGTTGCCTGCCCCTCGGTGAACTTACCGTTGATATACATGGGTTGCATCGCGGACTCTCCTTGACGGGGTGGCGGCCAAAGTAGCACCTGCCCTCTATATCATAACCCACGTCCGCTGCGGTTTTGCCCCTGGATGCACCGAGCTGGCAGTGACGCTAGCGGCGAATAATCCTATCATCAGCCGTATTCAAAGCCGGGTTGATCAAAAGTTCGGTTTCAAAGAAGGTGACCCGGTTTTGATCTGCTGGAATGCGGAAGATTGTAATTTGTTGAGCGACTGAGAGCGGCCCGCTCACCGTACACCACACTCAGGTGGCGGGGAAAAGCTCAACGGCGTTCCTGTCTAGTGATCAACCTGTCGTTTCTTGAGCACTTGCGAAGACAGTATCCCGCTGGCACTCCAACCAGACCAGAGAGACACCATCATGCCCCGAGACCCGCATTACGACGTGCTTTTCGAGCCGGTGCAGATCGGCCCGGTCACCGCCAAGAATCGGTTCTATCAGGTGCCCCATTGCTGTGGCATGGGATTCAACTGGCCGCAAACACACGCGAAGATGCGGGAGACGAAAGCCGAAGGCGGCTGGGCGGTGGTGTGCACGGAGGAGTGCATGATCCACCCGTCGTCGGACTACTCGCCCGAGCCCCAAGCGCGGCTGTGGGATGATTACGACCTCAAGTGCCTGGCGCTGATGGTCGAAGCGGTGCATCGGCACGACGCCTTGGCCGGTGTGGAGCTCGCCCATAACGGCGTCGGCAGCCAGAACCACTTCACCCGGCTAAAGCCCATCGGGCCCTCGGATCAGGCGAGCGTCATCGGGGTTCCGATGCAGACGCGCGGCATGGACAAGCGCGACATCCGCGAGTTCCGGCGCTGGCACCGCAACGCTGCACTACGCGCGAAACAGGCCGACGCGGATATCGTCTACGTCTACGCGGGTCACGACATGGCCCTGTTGATGCACTTCCTGTCGCGCCAGCGCAATCGGCGGATCGACGAGTACGGCGGCAGCCTGGAAAACCGGGTTCGACTGTTTCGCGAGGTGATCGAAGAGACCAAGGACGCGGTCGGCGATCGCTGCGGCGTCGCCGTGCGTTTGGCGGTCGATGAATTGAAGGGACCGGACGGCATCACCTGCGAGAAGGAAGGCCGCGAGGTCGTCGAAATGCTCGCCGAGCTACCCGACCTGTGGGACGTCAACGTCAGTAACTGGCCAAACGACTCCCTCACCTCGCGCTTCGGCGAGGAGGGTTTGCAGGAACCCTACATCGCCTTCGTCAAGAAGGTGACCACGAAACCCGTGGTTGGCGTCGGCTGGTTCACCTCGCCGGACACCATGGTCAGCCAGGTCAAGCGCGGCGTGCTGGACATGATCGGTGCGGCGCGGCCATCGATCGCCGATCCCTTCCTGCCGAAGAAGATCGAAGAGGGGCGCATCGACGAGATCCGCGAATGCATCGGCTGCAACATCTGCATCGCCGGACAGTTTACCTCCACCCCCATGCGTTGCACCCAGAACCCGAGCGTGGGCGAGGAATGGCGCCGCGGCTGGCACCCGGAACGCATTGCGCCGAAGGGCTCGGACGACACGGTGCTCGTCGTCGGCGCCGGGCCGGCGGGGCTCGAAGCGGCGCGGGCACTGGGTCAGCGCGGTTACGCGGTCACCCTCGCCGAGGCGAGGACCGAACTCGGCGGTCGCGTGACGCAGGAGAGCCGCCTGCCTGGCCTCAGCGCTTGGGCACGGGTGCGCGATTGGCGCGTCGGGCGCATTCGGGAGATGGCCAATGTCGAGGTTTACCTCGACAGCGAGCTCCTCTCGGAGAACATTCTGGAATTCGGTTTCAATCACGTGATTCTCGCGACCGGCGCGCACTGGCGTGCTGACGGGGTCGGCGTCACCAACTGGCAGCCGGTTCCGGGCTCGGATCAGGCCCATGTGCTCACGCCGGAGGACGTCTTCGCCGGCGCCGACATCGCCGGCCCGGTGGTCGTGTTCGACGATGATAATTACTACCTGGGCGGGGTGGTCGCCGAGAAGCTGCAGCGCGACGGCTATGCGGTCGCCTTGGTGACGACGGCGCCGGAGGTGTCGTCTTGGACGCATAACACGCTCGAGCAGCATCGCATTCAGGCGCGGGTGCTGGAGCTAGGCATCGAGGTCGTTACGGCGCACAATGTCGCAAACATCGGCGCCGCCGAGATCGAGCTCGCTTGCGTCTACACAGAGCGCCGGCGAACCGAGCCGGCGGCTTCGCTGGTGATGGTGACGTCACGCCGGCCGAACAACGGACTTTACCTGACGCTGACACAGGACCCGGCGAAGCTCGCCGCAGCAGGCATTGCATCGGTCTCTGCGATCGGCGACTGCAGCAATCCATCAACCATCGCAACGGCGGTTTATGACGGCCACCGCGTGGCGCGCGAGCTCGATGCACCGCCGGCCGATCCGGATATGCCTTTCCGTCGCGAGCACATCGCGCTGGCGCCATCGGTTTAGGGGTGGGTTCCATGACCATTGGTCGCCACGAGCTAAATCGTGACACCACCCGAGGATCAACCGGGTCAAAGCATCACGATGGCCCGGCACGTGGGCGCATAATTGGCGGGATCGTCTGCCTGACTTTGATGGATAGCTTACCAGGGGGTACAACATGACCAAGAACACCGTTATCCGTTTGAACAAAGATGGCCCTGAGGATACGGGCCTCACGTTCTGGGGGCATTGTGACTCCGAAAACGTCATCGACGGCGATCCGGTCGAAATAGGTTACAACTACTTTAGTAACTACACCGGGCAACTCACCGCTGGTGTTTGGGAATGCACGCCGTACACGTCACAGATCGACAGTTATCCGGTCGATGAATTTTGCTACATCTTGAGTGGCAAGGTGGTTATTACCGACGCCCATGGTCACGCCGAGACATTCAAAGCGGGCGAATGCTTCGTCATACCAAAAGGCCTGAAGTGCACCTGGCACA